>CAZSME010000019.1:0-11839 GCA_964607665.1 uncultured Nitrospirota bacterium
TGGCGCATCAAGCAAGGAGCAACAGGTGAAAACCATTCTCTCTTATCTATCCCTATCCACATGGAGTAACCGGCCGATGGCATTACTGCTCTACGGCCTCGTGTTGTTCTCTCTCTGGGTTTGTACCCTTTGGCTGCTAAAACGGACTCTGATCTCGCGGCTCAAGAAGTGGGCCGGCGGAACAGATCGTCACTGGGATGATCTTCTTATCGAGGCGATTCATCTTCCACTCAAGTTTTTAATTCTGGGATCGGGGCTTATCCTGGTTGCCGCTACGGTACCGGTTCCAAAAGGGATGAGGCAACTCTCCACGTTACTGTTTCAATTCTCGATTGTTCTTGCCACCTTCCTTTTCGCCAATAAAATAGTAAAGGGGCTGATCGATGCCAATGCCCATCTTCCGGTTTTTAGTAAACTTTCGACCGGCGTGGTCAAAGGTTTGGTCCGGTTTTTTGTCGCCGGCATAGCGATTCTTATTGTTCTGGACCTTGCGGGCATTTCCATCACGCCGATCCTGGCCTCATTGGGTATTGGCTCGGTCGCGGTTGCGTTGGCATTACAAAATACCCTGTCCAATTTCTTTTCCGGCATTTATATGGCGATCGATCAGCCGATTAAAAAGGGGGATTTTATAAAACTTGAAAGCGGCGAAGAAGGTTATGTCATCGATATTGGTTGGAGGAGCACGTCGATCCGAACCCTGCCTCATACCGTTGTTGTCGTTCCCAATGCCAAGTTAATGGAAAGCACCATCACCAATTATCATCAGCCGGATCAAGAGGTCGCCGTTTTAATCGAGGTGGGTGTTCATTATAATAGTGACCTCGCGCTCGTTGAGAAGGTGGTTGAAGATGTGGGAAAGGCGGTGATGACAACCTCACCCGGAGGGGTTCCCAACTTTGCACCGTTCATTCGATATCATGCCTTTGGAGACAGCAGCGTTAAGTTGACCGTCACGTTGCGGGCCCGGGAATTCTCGGACACCCACCCGATCCGGCATGAATTTATTAAAGCCCTGCATGAGCGATTTAAAAAAGAGAAGATCGTTATTCCGTTTCCGATCCGAACAATCGAGATTTCTCAAACGGCCATTGAATCTGATAAGAAAATTCGCAATGAAAATCGGAAATCATCTCGAGAACCTTAAGCGTGGAGCGGACATCGACGCGCCCTCGCGAAATCCCTCCACGCCGTTATGGACCCCGGAACGGCTGAAAGAATGGGTCAAGACAAAATTGCAGGGACGACCGCTGATTGTCGTTTCCAATCGGGAGCCGTATATCTGCTCCAAAAAGGGAAACAAAATCGAACGCGTCCCGTTGGCCAGTGGTTTGGTCACCGCCATTGAGCCAATTCTTATGGCCTGCGACGGCACATGGATCGCCCATGGGGCCGGGAACGCAGACCACGAAACGGCAGATGACCATGGAAAGATCAGGGTTCCTCCCGATCGTCCCCAATATACGCTAAAGCGGGTATGGCTGCGTGAGGAAGAGGAGGCCGGTTATTACTATGGATTTTCTAATGAAGGGCTGTGGCCGTTGTGTCATATCGTGCATGCCCGGCCGATTTTCCGGCCGGAAGATTGGCGGGATTATGTCGCGGTCAATAAGAAATTTGCCGAATCGGTTCTACAAGAGTTGGAGGGGGTCGTTGAACCCTGCGTGCTGATTCAAGACTATCACTTTGCCCTGCTTCCACGCCTTATTAAGCAGGCGAGACCGGATGCGCGTGTCTCTATTTTTTGGCATATTCCATGGCCGAACCCCGAATTGTTTGGCATTTGTCCGTGGCGGGCGGAACTCCTTCAAGGGCTGTTAGGCGCGGATGTCATCGGATTTCATATTCAGTCGTATTGCAATAATTTTGTTGAAGCGGTAGATCGCTTTCTGGAGGCGCGTATCGATTACGAGCATTTTACGGTCAACCGGGATGACCATACCTCCTGGATTAAACCGTTTCCGATCGGGATCGCGTTTCCTGAACGGGGGAACGCTTCGAGTCCGAATAGGCCGGATGCGAATATCAAGAACGACTTGCTCCGGCCGTATGGCATTCAGGCCGAATACGTGGGCGTGGGTGTGGATCGTTTGGACTATACGAAAGGGATTCCGGAGCGGTTGAGAAGTATTGAATGTTTTCTGGATCAAAATCCACCGTATCAGGGAAGGTTTACGTTTGTTGAGTTGGGTGCCCCCAGCCGAACACGCCTTCCACGGTATGCCGATCTTGAACGCGAGATCGAAGAAGAGGTCGAACGGATCAATGCCAAATTTAACAGCAAAACAAACTGGCAACCGATTCTTTTTCTAAAGAAACAGCATACGCTTCAGGAGATCAATCTCTTTTACAAGGCGGCTGATCTTTGTATGGTAACGTCGCTTCACGATGGGATGAATCTCGTCGCGAAGGAGTTTGTCGCGGCCCGTGCCGATGAGCAGGGGGTTTTGATTTTAAGCCAGTTTACAGGGGCTTCGCGAGATTTACGGGATGCCCTCATTATCAATCCGTACGATCTGATTCAAACGGCTCATGCCATTCAATTTGCGCTCGAGATGTCGCCGGATCATCAGCAAAGAAGGATGAAACGAATGCGGGAGGATCTTGCGGAGAACAATATCTATAAATGGGCGGCCGATCTTGTGGGTGAGCTGGCGGATGTTCGAACGGGAACAATGCCGTGAACGCGTTATGGCGGTATTGGCCTCAACTCAAAGAGACCGTCCAATCGCAAAAAAAGAAGCTCCTCCTGTTGGATTTTGATGGAACGCTTACCCCGATTGTTCGACATCCCAACGATGTGCTCTTGGACAAACGAACGGAAACCGCGCTCTATCGTCTTTCCCGCTCTCCTCGTTTTCAGATCGCGATTATTACTGGAAGATCACTGCGCGACTTAAAGTCGTACGTCTCTTTTAACAATATCATCTATGTGGGCAATCATGGTTTTGAGTTCAAAGGCGGTCGGCTTTCCGCGCCGATTGAGACCAAAAAAGCAAAAGATTTTTTGCGTGTTATTGCACGCATGGCCGAAAAACTGGACGAATCTTTTCGAGACGTTCCCGGCGTTTATCTGGAGAATAAGCGGTATACATTGAGTGTCCATTTTCGGGGGGTATCCGAAAAAGATCGTCCTGTTTTTCAGAAAAAACTGAATGATCTCCGAGAGAGACATCGTGACGTGCCGCTGCTCTGGCGCCGGGGTAAAAAGGTATGGGAAATTCGGCCGCCTCTATCATGGGGGAAAGGAAAGGCCGCACTGTATATCATGAACCATTGTCCGCGTGCCTTACCGATTGTGATTGGAGATGATAAAACGGATGAGGAGATGTTTGAGGCATTGGAAGGCCGAGCGATCACGGTTCGTGTCGGTTTTTCCAAAAACTCAAAGGCGTCCTACTACGTTAAGTCGACGGATGAGGTGACCCGGCTGTTGGAGGAGTTAAACCCTTAATCTAACCCCCTATTCCCCATAAAATATGGATCGCTCACAAAAGATTCGCAGTCAGTACGAGCAATGGCCATACCCCGATATCCCCATGATTGGTTCAGTACGCCGTGCCGATACCTGGCAGATTAATCTTCGTTATCTTGCGGATCGTTGCGGCGTGGAGATGCCCCCGCTGCGCCCCCGTATTCTGATTGTTGGCTGTGGCACCTTTCAGCCGTATGTCTTCGCGTTGGCCAACCCCAATGCCGATATCCTCGCAACCGATATTTCCGAAAAAAGCCTTGATATCGCGCGCTATCGCAACATCTTGCACGGCATGACCAACGTTCACTACCAGTTGCTTGATCTGAACCGGCCCGAGACCTACCCCGATGGGCCGTTTGATTACATCGAGTGTTACGGGGTGTTGATGAACCTCAATGATCCAAGCAACGTATTAACGGAGCTCGTCGCCCGGTTGAGCAAAAATGGAATCGTTCGGGTGATGGTCTATCCGTATTTTAGCCGGCAACGGATTTTTCAAATTCAACGGCTGGCCCGCATCCTGGGTCTCCATCATCAGGATCGGTCGCATCCGGCCTTGCTTCGTCGCATTATGCTTTCTCTGCCTGTTTCCCATCCGTTGCGATATGCCTTTATCACCTATCGCGATGCGGAAAACTTAGCGGGCATTGTAGATGGTTTTCTTCACGCGGGGGATCGCGGCTTTACCGGTCATCAACTTGGAGGACTGATCGATCAAGCGGGATTAAAGCCGGCCTTTTATTTCCATCGCCCTTGGGGACAGCCGCATCGGATGGCCAATGCATTGGGTCTCGCCGATTCCACCCAGAGTTTTATCCTCCATTATCTCGACCTTTGGCAGGAGCTTCGTACAAATTTTATTATTTGCCTTACGCGCAAAGGATCCACGTCTCCGGTCACCGATCCTCCGTTGGAGCTTCATCCTGTGCTCACGCTTCGTACGGGATCGCTCTTACATCGCCTCAAAATGCTGGGGCATCATGTTGCGGGTATCACCCTTTCTTCCCGCACGGAAGAGGAGCCGATTTATCTGTCGGGCGGCGATCTGCGTGCCTTATCGCGGGGGGATATGAACGACGCGGTCTTAATCAAAAAGGCAGCGGAATATGGACTGCTTTTAGGAGGATCAAGACCGCCGATTAATATGCCGGCTTATCGCAGCGACTTCCAAACAGAACCGGTTTTATCTATTGAAATCGGATCGAACGTGCCCAACCCGTTTTATCACGCTATTTTTAAGGCCTACACCTTCTCGCGGGATGACCGTTCCGATGGGGTGGGACTTGCCGATGAGATTACACGATGGCAGCCCCTAGCCGACCCTCTGGAAGAAGAGGGGGCGTTTGGACTGACTCCCTTTGGGACATACACCCGTTTTTCAAAAGAGATTTTGGATTATGTGGCCCGCGGGCATGAAAAAGAGACGGTGAGCCGGTTCGATCAGGTTCGCTTTAAGGGTGATGAGGCGGGGAGAAAAGATGTTTTATCTTTTTTAAAGTCGTATTCTCTTCCACGAAACGACTGGAACGAGGCCGAACTTCGAGAGTTATGGATCCTGTTGTTTTCGTATCCGCAGCTCTTTTTGGAATCGTCTGAAATAACGGGGTGATTTCAATCCCGCGCGCTAAATCTCGTCTTGTGTGACGCGAAGGACTTCCTCCGTTGTTGTTATTCCACTGATAACACTTCTCGCGCCGGCTTCTCGTAACGTCAACATGCCCTTTGAAACCGCCCTGGCCTTGATCTGGTTCGAATCGGCTTTGGACAGGATAAGCGATCGAATAGGATCATCGATCAGCAAAATCTCATAAATCCCCATTCGGCCCCGATAGCCGGTATTCATACAGGCCGGGCAGCCTTTCCCACGGTAAAGTTCGGGAACGGTTTTTTTAATTCCCAGCTTATCTAATTCTTCTGCGGTTGGCGGATAAGAGATTTTACATTCTTTGCAGATCAGACGGACCAGTCGTTGCGCCACAATGCCTAATACCGAGGAGGAGACGAGGAACGGCTCGACCCCCATATCCAAAAGACGTGTGACCGCGCCGGCGGAGTCGTTGGTATGGAGTGTGGACAAGACCAGATGCCCCGTGAGCGAGGCATGAATCGCGATTTCTGCGGTTTCGACATCGCGAATCTCTCCGACCATGATAACATCAGGGTCCTGTCTTAAAATGGAGCGTAAACCGTTCGCAAACGTCAACTCGATTTTCGGGTTGACCTGAATCTGGCCCACCCCTTTTAACTGGTACTCAATCGGGTCTTCAATCGCGATAATGTTTTTCTCCGGCGAGTTGATTCTTTGAAGCGCGGCATAAAGCGTGGTGGTTTTGCCGCTTCCTGTTGGACCGGTCACAAGAAGAATGCCATGGGTCATCTCGATCAATTTGGAAAGGGTCGCAAGCCCTTCCGAGTCCAGACCGATATCTTCGAGTTTCAATAAAAGAGAGGTTTTGTCGAGCAGACGAAGCACCAGCCGCTCTCCATGTGCCGTGGGGACATCGGAGACACGAATGTCGATCTCCCGGCCTCCGATCCGAAGTCCAATGCGCCCATCCTGCGGAAGACGTTTTTCGGCAATGTTCATCCCCGCCATAATCTTAACGCGAGAAGTCAGCGAAGACTGTAATCGCTTCGGAACGGTGAGGATGTTGTAGAGAACGCCATCAATCCGATACCGAACGGCCATCTCCTTTTCGAACGGTTCAAAGTGGATATCCGATGCCCGCTGACGGCTGGCTTCCGAAAGAATCGAATTGACCAAACGGATCATGGGCGCTTCATCGCTGGTGTCCAATAGGTCTTCCGTTTCGGGAAGACGGTCGGTGAGAGAGGCCAGCGTGTTATCGGAAAGGTCCGAGATCGCCTGCTCGGCCGTATCGGTCATCTGCTCGTAAATCCTGTGAATCCGGCTCAATACCATTCGGGACGAGGTGGCAATAATCTGTATCGGCATTTTGAGGAGGAGACGAAGATCATCCAGGGCCGAAAAATTAAACGGGTCGGATGTGGCCACCTCCACGACTTTTCCAACCTTTCGAATGGGAATAACAAGATGCCGTTTCGCAAAGGAGATCGGAACCGATTGAGTTAGATTGATGTCAATTTCATCCACATTGATCGAGGCATGATAAGGGATGTTCCATTGCCGGGCGAGGGCCTCGACCAACACATCCTCTGAAAGGGTGTTGAGTCGGACCAACACCTCCCCAATCCGCTCCTCCCCCCCCTTTTCTTTTTGAGAGGCAAGACCCTCCTCAAGACGTTCGGGGGTTAACCCAAAATGTTCAATTAAGATTTGACCAATCGGTAGACGCGTTTCCATTTTTCATTTTTACGTAAGGGCCTGTAAGAGAAGTATCGATGACGACCGGGAGGGAGGAGAAAATATCTATTTGGGAAGATTGATCATGTTTTTCAGGAGAAACTCTTCCTGTGTGGGTCCCCCTTCCAACCGGTTTTCTTCCATAAAGTTGACCGCGCCTTTAACTTTATTCTCCCGAATCGTGTCCAATACCAAATCGCTGTTCGTCTCCGGGACAATATGCGGTGTTACGAAGATAAGAAGATTGGTCTTTTCAACCCGTTTCGACTCGGACTTAAAAAGCCAGCCCAGAATCGGAATTCGGCTTAGGATCGGGATCGCTTTTTTAATAACGATCACGTTGTCTTTAATGAGGCCGCCGATGACGGCCGTTTGGCCGTCGCGGACCACCACTTTGGTGCTGGCGGAACGTTTATTCGTCGTGGGGCCCAACTTCTCAACATCGGCCGTGGATGCCGTCTCTACAACTGAGGAGATCTCTTGATAGATATCCAGTTTCACCATTTTATTTTCCATGACGGTTGGCGTTAACCGCAAGATAATCCCAACATCTTTTCGTTCAATGGTGGTTTGAACATTGCCGCCGGTGGTTTGGCTTTGGGAGCCGGGAAACGGGACATTTTGGGCCACAACAATCTCCGCCTTTTGTTTATCGCTCGTCAAAATCTGGGGGGTCGAAAGGACATTGGCCTCCGGAGACGATTGAAGGGCATGTAAAAAAATGCGTGCATTGATAGGACGGATACCGAGATTTCCAAAGCCGGTCAGGTCACTGGTATCCTTGCCCCCCTTGAGAACCTGTGCTAACCCAATAATATCTTCCGGGTTGCGATTCAAACCTCCAACCAGCCCAAGGTCGCTGGAGGTGTAGCCGAATACGGCACCCAGATCGGTGCCCAAATCCCGAACCTTGTCCGCGGACATCTCCATGACGACGGCCTCAACGTAAACCTGCCGCTGCTTCACGTCGAGCTGTTTAATAATATCCGTGACGATTTTATAGTCTTCCTCTGACGCGGTAATGATCAACCGGTTTGTTGTTTTATCGGTGACAATCTGGACATTTCCCTTGACTTCCCCCGAAGAACGGGGTCCCATTCGGACAGGAGTCGATGATTTTGAAACCAGCCCCAGAACAACTTTCGCTATCTCCTCGGCCTCGGTATGTTCCAGCGTATAAAGATAGACCGTTCGGGGGGTCGGGGAGGCGGCAAAGGGAAGAATCTGATGGAGATCTCCCGTCTGAACCACTGTGAACCCCTTTAGGTCCATTACGGAGAGGAAGACATCGTAGGCATGGCTTGCCGGGATCTTCGCTGGCGAAAAGATGGTGACTTTGCCTCGAACCTGTTCATCAATAACAAAGTTTTTTCCCGTGAGTTCGCTGATGAACTTGACTAAAACGGGGAGGTCCACATTATTAAAGTCGAGCGAAACCATTTTTTCTTTCCCCGAACCCTCTTCTTTTTTCTCGTTTGGTGTGGCTGGGGCTGAGGGAGAAGCGGGAGTAGGGATGGGAAGAGACGGCGGCTCCTGTCCATTTGCAAACGTTAGGAAAAATGAAAAAAGAATCCCCCCAAAAAGACAGATTGGAAGAAGCCGCATCGTTCTCTGCCCCTTACCGTATGCTGTAGGCAAAGGTTTCCTCTTTATTGTCCCGGATAAGATTAATGGTGATGCTGCTTTCGCCTTTGAGTTGATCAAAGACCTGGAGAAAATTTTGCGGATTTCGCACCTCAATATCATTAACCCGTTGCAAGATGTCGCCATCCTGCAGGCCGATCCTTGCGTAAAGCGAATCTTTTCGAATGGCAAATATCCGAAAACCATCGGGTTTTCCGTCGGTAAAGTTCGGCACCACGCGGGCCTTTGTGAGAAGCTCGGGCAGGTGGGCGATCGCATTGTCAACCTCCGACCGGTCCATGAGCCAGTGATCTTTCCCCACTTGCCGGATCCGGCCATCGGATGGAGCAGGCGCCGGAACCGGTTCGGGGATAACAGGGGTTGGAGGCAACGCGGCACGGGACGGCGTAGCCTTCCCCGCTTTTGGTTCCTGCGGGACCAGAGAGGCTTCCAGCACCTCTTCTTCCGTATCCCGTAAAACCAGTACTTTGTTTCGTTCAATGTGTACAACCTTGGCCCCTTCTGAAAGGAAATCGCCAATCTGGTATAAGGTCTGCGCTTGGGTCTTTCGATCTTCAATAACCGCATAGAAGACGTCGCCATCCTCTGCGCTGACAACGGTACCTATAAGGACGACATCCAGCGGAGGTTTGGGAGGCGCGACCACTTCCTGAACGGGCGGGGCCACCGGAACCACCGGGATGACGGGGACAGGCGGTGCAACCGGTTCCACAATAATCGGTTTGAGTACGTCGGGATTAAAGATATTGTCCATAATAATCGACCGGTAATCTTTATCCTTAAGGGCGACTTCGAATGCCCTCTGTTTTTTGTCGGAGGTCTGTGGCGTTCCGATCGATGCCTCAAGATGTGAGGCGATAAAAAAATTGGCGATGTCGGCCAATAGATAGGCCCCGGACGCAATCAATCCCAGATGCAATACCCAAAAATAAGAACGTAATGTCGCGTTTAATCGGACCACGGTTTTCTCTCTCCCCGATCGACTTGGCACTTCATTTACTATAATATAGACTCACAATTGGAAAAGTCAAACAGTGTTATTTTCTCATCTTGTTTCGTATTTTGGACGGCTGGAGGGCACATCCAAACGACTGGAGATGTTCTCTATTTTGGCCGATCTTCTGAAAGAGGCCGAGCCCTCCGAAATCGATAAGATCGTTTATCTCCTACAAGGCGACCTCCTTCCCCCATTTCATGGCCTGAATCTGGGTATGTCGGAGAAATACCTGTTGCGTGTTATTTCAAAATCCACACAGATCGATCTTCCTACGATAACAGAGGCATACCAACGGATTGGCGATATCGGTAAAACAGCCGAGCAATATGCTGTTGCCCATGGAGAAAATAGGGGGGGGGGCCTGACCGTTGAAGCGGTTTATCAAGCCGCCTATGCGTTGGCAAAGATGTCGGGGGAGGGGAGTGTTGATCAGAAGATTGATACCCTGGCGACCCTTTTTTCTTCATTGAGCGCGACGGAGGCCAAATATGCGGCCCGGTTTATCGCGGGCAAGTTGAGACTGGGGGTGGGTGATGCGACCCTCCTCGAGGCGCTCGCTCTCTCTCGTGGCGATCGGGCCTATCGGGCCGCGTTAGACCGCGCGTATAACCGGATTTCGGACATGGGCCTTTTAGCCAAGACCTTTTGCCAGTCGGGTCTCCCCGGTGTGGAGGCCATTGCTATTCGATTGGGGTACCCGATTCGTCCCGCGCTCTGCGAGCGGCTGGCATCGCCCGAAGAGATTACTGAAAAGATCGGCCGATGCTTCGTGGAGGTTAAATACGATGGATTCCGCTGTCAGGCGCATAAACGTCGCGATGGAGGGGTCACCCTTTTTTCCAGAAATCAGGAGCAAATCACCGCGATGTTTCCCGAGATTGTCAACGCGATCAAAACGGTTTTTACCGATTCTGAGATTATCGTGGAGGGGGAGGCGCTGGCCTTTAATGAGGCCACCGGCGAGACATTTCCCTTTCAAGTGACGTTACAACGGAAGCGAAAACATGATGTGGATACGATGACCCAAACGATTCCACTGAAGTTCTTTCTCTTTGATCTTCTTTATTGGAACGGTGTGGACTATACCGCCTATGCGTACGCCGATCGCAGAGCACAACTGATCGCGCTTTTGCCCAAACACCCAACACTTGAAATCGCAAAGGCGATTGAAGTGGATGACTCAAAAATCCTTTCAACATTTTTCAATGAAACGGTCGAGCAGGGATACGAAGGGATTGTGGCAAAGCGTTCCGATTCTCCCTACACGGCGGGGGCTCGAAATTTTAACTGGATCAAGCTGAAACGAAGTTATAAGGGGGAGATGACCGACTCCCTCGACCTTTGCATCGTGGGCTATTATTCCGGAAAAGGGCATCGGACCCAGTTTGGGATAGGAACGGTTCTTGTTGCCGCCTATGATCCTTCCGAGGGACGATTCAAAACCGTTTCGAAGATTGGAACCGGATTTTCAGAGGACGAGCTCGTCTTGCTTAAAACGGTGCTCGCCGAGGTCCGCTCGGCCGATAAGCCGGCGGATGTTGACTCGGATATTGTGCCGGATGTTTGGGTTCTACCAAAGTATATTGTAACGGTCAGATCCGATGAGATTACTCGATCGCAAAATCATACCGCAGGTCGTGACGCGGACGGTCTGGGATATGCCCTTCGATTTCCACGGGTTGTGGGCTTTATTCGATCGGATAAAGGGCCTCATGACGCAACGACCACCCACGAAATTGTCTCGCTGTTCAATCTGCAGAAACGGGTTAAGCTGGAGTAGTCTCTTGTAAAGGTATCCTAAAACGGTGTTTGCGATGTCGGTTTAGCGGTCACTCAAAAAAAATCCCTCCCCCGGGAAGGAGGGAGGGATCGGGTGGAAATGAGACGAAGGTCCGGTTACCAGGACGGTCGCCGTTCGCCTCTTTTTGCTCCGCCGCCACCGGGACGACCCCCGCCACCCGGACGACTGTTCCCGCCACGAAAACCGCCGCCATCTCTGGGGCGCTCTTCGCGTGGACGCGCGACATTTACCGTAAGGTCACGATCTTGCAACTTGGAACCGTGGAACTGCGTGATGGCTTTTTGGGCCTCCGCCTGCGTGGCCATCTCGACAAAGCCGAACCCCTTGGAGCGACCGGTATCACGGTCTTTAATCAGTGTAACCGATTGTACTGTGCCCGCTTGTGTAAATAGCGATTGCAGTTCTTCCTCGGTGGTCGAGTATGATAAATTTCCAACATAAAGTTTTGTTTCCATCTTTTCTTCTTCTCCTTGTGTGATGCTCGAAACGGCCTCACGGTTTTTAAATAACAGACTCAGATCTTGGTTCCCGTTCTTCGGGGTGGGTCTGCCTCCTCGCATGCCTTTTGGGTTGAAGCGACTCCTCCCCCTCCTGACA
>CAZSME010000020.1:0-11591 GCA_964607665.1 uncultured Nitrospirota bacterium
GATGGATTCGAGCCTCCATCTCTTGTATCCGATTTGAACCTTCCTGCTTCACGAAGACTTCGCCGGTGATTTTTTCATACAGCTCAATATACCGTTCTGAAATGCTATTAACGACTGCGTCGGACATCTCCGGAACCGATTGGCCGGCCTGGCCTTGAAAGCCGTTGGCCATCAGCCATTCGCGCACAAACTCTTTGGAGAGCTGTTTCTGCGGTGCGCCGCTTTGTTGCCGTTCCCAGTACCCTTCCTGGTAGAAATAGCGTGACGAATCGGGGGTATGGATTTCATCAATTAGATAGATTTTCCCGTTGTTTCGGCCAAACTCGTATTTGGTATCGACCAGAATGAGTCCCTTTGCCGCCGCGTCGTCCGTTCCCTTTTGAAATAACGCGCGGGCATAGCGTTCCATCTGTGCGTATTCGGCTTCCGAGGCCAGGCCGTGCTTGAGTATTGCCTCTTTGGAGAGATGTTCGTCGTGGCCCATGTCGGCCTTTGTGGTTGGGGTGATAATGGGATCGGGGAACCGATCGTTCTCGTTCATTCCTTCGGGCAGCGTGACGCCGCACAGTTCCCTCTGTCCGGATCGATAGGCCCTCCACGCCTGGCCCGCGAGATAGCCGCGCACCACCATTTCGATTTTGATCGGTTCGCACCGATGCCCAATCGCAACCATCGGATCGGGCGTGCCGATAATCCAGTTCGGCAGGATCGCCTCGGTACCCCTCATACTTCTGGCTGCGATCTGATTCAAAATCTGACCTTTATAGGGGATCCCACGGGGTAACACCACGTCAAATGCCGATATCCGATCGGTAACGATCATGACGAGGTAGCGGTCGTCAATCGTATAAACATCGCGCACCTTTCCCCTGTAAAAGGCGGTTTGATTTTTAAATCGGAACGATGTTTCGGTGATCGCGTTCATTGTAAGAGCGCAAAAACTGTTTTCGCTTGTTGGGTCAACGCATTCCTGTCCGAATGAACGAGAAGCAGATGACCCATCTTTCGGCCTTTTTTCACGACACGTTTATTGTAATGATAGAAGCGTACCGGTATTGTTTGCAGTTTTGCCGTTGACTCCTGCGATTGCAGCCGTTCGATCTCATCGCCCAGGATATTAATCAAGAGCGACCGGGAGTGGAGTGTCGGTGTCAGGATCGGCAGTCCGCAGAGGATTCGAACCTGCTGCTCAAACTGGGATACGGAGCAGACATCCATCGTGTAATGGCCCGAGTTATGGGGTCGCGGGGCGATCTCGTTCACCAGGATTTCACCGGTCTTCATCAAAAACATCTCCACGCAGAAGACGCCGGGCTCAGAAAGGGTTGCGACCGCGCGGGTTGCGAGTGATGTGGCCCGATGGGCCGTCCCGGTATCCAGATCCGCCGGCACAAGACTGGTGCGGAGGATCCCCTGTTCGTGAAGATTTTCCGCAACAGGATAGGCCTCGACCTTACTCGGTTCGGCATACACCACAATCGTGGAGAGTTCCTTGAGATAATCGACCTGCTTTTCAATAATCCATCCGGTCGGGTAGGGGTGACCCCGAAATTGTTGCTGAAGGGTGACGATATCGCTTGCTTGTTCAAGCCGCCATTGGCCCTGTCCATCGTATCCCGCCGTTGCGGTTTTCACGATGCAGGGGAGACCCAGCTCTTCGGCTGATTGTAATAATGCCTTGGGTTCAAAAAGGGGGCGAAACGGGGCGACCGGAACACCCTGTTGGTGGAAGAACTGTTTCTGATCGATGCGATTTTGAAGCAGACGCAATACGCGGCTTCCCGGTCGGGTGATGACCTCTTTTTCGATCGTCTCAACCAACGAGGCAGGGATATTTTCCCACTCGTATGTGACCCCTTTAACGTCCGATAAGAAAGAGGGAAGGGCCGCATCGTCAAACGGCGCGCAGATAAAACGATCGGCGACCGCTGCGGCCGGGGCATTGGGATCGGGGTCCCACACGATGACCCGATATCCCATGCGCTGCGCGGCCTGGGTAAAAAACATCCCCAGCTGCCCCCCGCCCAGCAGACCGATTTGATCTTTCGGAGCGATCATCCTTTCAAAACCGACCGGGTCTGGTCCCTCCGAAATTTCAGGAGACGTTTTCGGATTGCCGGATATTTTAAGGCGAGGATTTCAGCGGCCAGCAATGCCGCGTTTTCCGCGTTGCCGATGGCCACCGAGGCGACCGGAATGCCCCGTGGCATCTGGACGATTGAAAGGAGCGCGTCGAGTCCATGCAACTGTTTTGTCGGGATCGGAACGCCAATCACCGGAAGATGTGTCTTGGCGGCGATCATCCCCGGAAGATGGGCCGCGCCGCCGGCCCCTGCGATAATCACCTCCAACCCGCGGGCTTCAGCGGTTTCCGCGTATTGAAACATCGCATCCGGCGTGCGATGGGCCGAGACCACCTTCATCTCAGCAGGAATACCCAGCGCAGTGAGTTGGGTTGCCGCATTTTCCAATATCGGAAAATCGCTCTTACTCCCGCCAATGATCCCAACTTTCGGAGCAGTGTGATCTTTTGTTTTCGTGGGACGGCTGACTTTTATACGCGGCAACATGTTGGTCTCCTTCATAGATGAGGAGATAGGATAAACCATCCCGGCTACTTCTTCAAGGCGGTTTGTTTTTGTGATAAGAAGGGCAGTAATGGAGGTGGTAAAAGGGGATATAATTGATGTATAGAGATATGCGAATCCGATGACATTCAATAGGGAGCACGGCGTGTAACGGGAGGCCATGGAATGAAAGCCAAGTCGTCACCGAAAAAAATCTCAACCGATATGACAATCCCAAACGTTCCGTTTCGAGAGGGCATGGAGACGATTCTTCTTGTGGATGATAGTACGTTTGTACTGCACTTTATGTCGGATCGATTGAAGAACGAGTACAACCTTCTTTTTGCCCGGGATGGGGAGGAGGGGATTCGAATCGCGCGGGCAGAGGATCCCGACCTCATTATCTCCGATATTATGATGCCGGTGAAAGACGGATATCAGCTCTGTCGTGAATTGAAAAATGACCCTCGAACATCGATGACCCCGATCATTTTTCTAACGGCGAAGGGGGAGCTTTCGGAAAAAATTGAGGGGCTGGAAGAAGGGGCCGATGATTATCTGACCAAGCCGTTTAATAAAGAAGAGTTACGCGCGCGGGTTCACTCCCTTCTTCATCGGCGAAGGCTTGAGAAAGAGATTCTGCAGAAGAACAAACAACTCGCAGAGGCGTTGGCGACACTCAAACGGATGGGGCGCGATCTGGCGCATACCGAAAAAATGGATGCGCTCGGTCTGTTAACGGCGGGGGTGGCGCATGAAATCAACAACCCGCTTTCCTTCGCAAAAGGATCGCTTATGATTGCGCAGGACGGTTTGGATAAAGTTCGGGGCGATGGAACGGCCTCTAAAGCCCATATCGAACGACTCAATGACGTTGCGGCCTCGTTGGATATTGTTAAAAGCGGACTGTTACGATCTGAAACCATTGTTAAAAATCTGACCTTTTTTGCCAAAAAAGAGGATTATCTTACAAGTGTCAACCTGTCGGCCTGCTTGAACGCGACGTTGGAACAAATCCGTCATGAATGGTCTCCGAGAATCACTGTTCACCGCGATTATGGAGATCGGCCTTCTGTGGACGGTTTTTCCAGTCAGATCAATCAGGCCTTTCTGAATATTCTTCAAAATGCCGTTCAATCCATTGAGCACCAGGGCGAGATTTTTATTTCGATGCGTCCAACGAAGAAAAAAGAGGTGATCCTCTCTATTCGTGACACGGGGTGTGGGATTGCGGAGTCGGATCTCCCACGGGTCTTTGAGCCGTTTTTCACAACGAAAGAGGTGGGGAAGGGAACCGGACTGGGACTGGCGATCACCTACAAGATTATTGTTGAAACTCATCATGGCAAGATCGACGTAAAGAGCAAAAAGGGGGCAGGCACGGAGATTATTATTACCCTTCCGATGACGCAACCTGTCCCCGCCTCGTCTCTGCCTTATCGTCGTGATGGAAGAAGGTAAAAGGTGAATATTTACGCTATTCCACCTTTGGTGAGCGCCCTTTTATTCGGGTGGGCTGGTCTGTTTGTCTATTTCAAGGACACGAAAAAATGGGTGAACAGACTTTTTGCCTTGATATGCCTGACAACCGTTTTTTGGCAAGGAACCTGGTTTGTCCTCTTCCAGTTTCCACATCCAAAGCTTATCCTGCCTTTAATTAAGCTAGGATACACCGATATTATCTTTATCCCGATTGCGATCTATCACTTTGCCGTTTCCTTTCTCAATGCCGAGAAAGACAAACGGTTTCTCTTGCCTGCTTATCTCGTCGGCCTGTTTTTGGTGATTATGCTGCATGCCTCTGATTTCTATATAAGTGGTTACTATAAATATTTCTTTGGGTTTTATCCAAAGGCGGGGCTTGTATTGCATCCCCCCTATCTCCTCTTTCTCACCGCATTGGTTGGTCGAGGGATTTACTTATTGTTTCTTTCAACGAGAGAGCCCTCTCTACCGAAAGCAATATATAGACAGCGCCAGTTACTGCTTATTGCATTTTGTATTTACACGATGGCTTCTGTTGATTTTCTTGTCAATTATGGCGTGGAGTTCTATCCCTTTGGCGTTATTTTTATTCTTATCGCACTCGGAATTATCGGCTATGCCGTCGTTTCATATCAACTGATGGATATCCGAACGGTGATCCATAAAACAGCGGCCTGGATAACCGCCTCGTCGGCAATCGTGGTCCCTGTCGCGGGGCTCTTTTATTTCGGCCATCGGTGGATTGGGAGCCTCTCCCCACTCCAGCTTTCACTGTTTGCGACCGGCATGGGACTCCTGCTGATTCCCTATGCCAGGGTCCTGCTGCCCTTGATCGATCAGTTTTTCGAACGACGCAAATATGACTTAAAAACTGTTTTACAAGAGTTCATTCGTGAGACGTCAACCCTCAAAACACCCACGGAGCTGATCGCTGCCTTTCAGTCAACGATTAAAACAGTGCTTTATCCAGAAACGGTCTCACTGATTTTATTTGATATCCGATCCGAGGAGATCAAGCCCGTTCCGTTTTTCGAGATCAGTCCGGCATTTTCAATCGCTTCGCATACTGCTTTTCTAAAGGGGTTAGAAAAGAGCGATGCTGTGTTGGATGCGGAGAGGATGGCCTTCAATCCTATGTACGATTCGGTAAAAGAGGCGGCGGGCCGATATCTTTTAGCGACCGATGCCAAAGTGGTCGTTCCGCTCATTCACGACAAAAAGCTATTTGGCGTGATCCATTTGGGTCCAAAGAAGAACCTCCAGCCTTATACGCAAGATGAGATCGATTTTCTTGTCAATCTTAAAATAGAGGGGTCGATTGCGTTAAGCAACTCGCTGCTTTATGCCGATGTTCGCCAGTTGTCCGAAGAACTCGAGGCGCGGGTGGAGGAGCGAACCCGCCAGCTTGAAGCATCGTATGAGAAATTGAAAGAGCTGGATCGTCTGAAATCCCGTTTTTTTGCAAATATCAGCCATGAATTCCGGACGCCGATTACGCTGCTGATGGGGCCGACGGAGATGCTGCTCCGCCGCGAGTTGGGCGCGATTACCGAAAATCAGGAGAAATACCTGCAGGTGATTCATACCCATTCCGCGCGTCTTTTAAGGCTGATTAATAATCTGTTGAATCTATCCAAAGCGGACGCGGGGGAGACGAAACTCTCACTACAACGGGGAAACTTTATCGCGTTGGTTCGGAAGACGGTGAACTCCATTGTTCCCGTGGCCGAGAAAAAGGGGATTCGGCTTGCCTTTTCCGGTGATGAAACGATTCCGGCGTTTCTCTATGATCCGGAAAAAATGGAAGATGTGATTTTGAATCTGCTCTCGAACGCGTTGAAGTTTACGGAAGAAGGAGAAATCCGTGTCTCGTGTGAAATGCAGTGGGATAATGTGCTGGTAAAAGTTTCCGATACCGGAATCGGGATTCCCAACGCATCGATTCCGAAACTGTTTGACCGTTTTTTTCAGGTGGATACGGCGGCGTCCCGTGTCGGGGCCGGTACCGGTATTGGGCTATCGTTGGTGAAGGAATGGGTGGAGCTTCATGGTGGGCGGGTCTGGGTGGAATCGGAAGAGGGGCAGGGATCAACCTTCTTTTTTACGATTCCGATTCGATTAGGAGAGGTCGTGGGTGTTCCAGTGGGAGTGGAGCGGCGCATGGAAGTTCGTTCCGGGTTGGCCGTTTCCTTCGTGGAGACCCAAGTGGGGCTGAATCGTGGGAAAGAAGCCGAGGCGTGGGAGAAGGCATTGTTTCGGGAGGGGGCAGAGAAGATTCTCCTTGTGGATGACAATGCCGATATGCTGCATTTTATGGCCGATCAATTACGGGATGATTATAATTTGCTTTTTGCCCGGGATGGAGAGGAAGGGATTCAGATGGCGCGCAGGGAGCAGCCCGACCTGATTATTTCGGATATCATGATGCCGGTAAAAGACGGTTATCAGCTCTGTCGTGAATTGAAAGGGGATTCGCAAACATCGACGATTCCGATTATTTTTCTGACGGCAAAAGGGGCGCTATCGGATAAGATTGAAGGACTGGAACAGGGGGCCGACGATTATCTCACCAAGCCGTTTAATAAGGAGGAGTTGTGCGCGCGCGTCCTTACGCTTCTCCATAAGAGGCGCCTTCAGAAAGAGATTACGGAGAAAAACAGGCAGCTGGCCGAGGCATTAGAGCGGTTAAAGCGGGTTGGGCGTGATTTAGCCCATACCGAAAAGATGGACGCATTGGGATTGTTAACGGCGGGGATAGCCCATGAAATCAACAACCCGCTGAGCTATGCGAAAGGATCGCTTACGGCGGCGCAGAACCTTTTTGATAAAGTTAAGGACGATAAAGGGGCATGGGAAATGGGTCCGCACGATGAGTTGGTCAATGAAATCTCTGCCTGTCTGGATACGGTTCAGAATGGACTGTTGCGATCCGAGACGATTGTTCGCAACCTGGCCTTTTTCGCTCAAAAAGACGATCCCCTTCAACGGGTCAACCTGTCGGTTTGTTTGGACGCGACATTGGCGCTGACTCGCCATGAGTGGTCTCCCAGAATAACCGTGCACCGCAATTATGGAACGGTGGCCCCGGTAGAAGGTTTCTCCGGGCAGATCAATCAGGCCCTTCTGAACATTCTTCAGAATGCGATGCAGGCGATCGATAATCAGGGAGAGATTTTTATTGCGATGCATCAGGGGGAAGAAGGGGTTATTCTTTCGATTCGGGATACCGGCCGTGGAATTGCCGAGTCGGATCTGCCGCGGGTCTTTGAGCCGTTTTTCACAACGAAAGAGGTGGGGAAGGGAACCGGACTGGGACTGGCGATCACCTACAAGATTATTGTTGAAACCCATCATGGCAAGATCGATGTAAAAAGCCAAAAGGGAGCAGGCACGGAGATTATTATTACCCTTCCGATCACGCAGCCGACAGCCGAAAGCCGACAATAGTCTCTTACAAAAATATCGGGGTCTTCCCGTAAGGGTGTGGGTAATATTGAGGCCTCCACCTCAAAATACTCTTAATTAAGCCGGAGACGGAATTTCAATTTCTTTACGTTCTTGACTAATGACCCTGGGCGGGTTCCACGCGTGTTTGAGCTTTTCCCAACGGCACCCCCTCAGCACAGCTTCCCCTGTCCCTTTCTTGCTGACGTGTTCGATAAACAGCTTCAGAGTGTGGGCAAAAGATTGCTCGGCATCCTCAAACGAGTTTCCATGGGCAGTCCGATCAAACGCAGGCGAGTAGCAAATAAACGTCTTCCCCTCCTTGAGGTAGATCACAGGGATGTTCGCTTTGATCGTGGTTCGCTTCACCATCGTTCTTTCACCGGACTTGGGTCGAACATGCCAGTCATTGTCCGCGCACGTTTGCCGGCCTTCATCAAGAACCGAAACCCTTTCTTGAAAACAAAAAAATGGGTATACTGCCCGTAACAATCCAGAAGAACAGGCCCCATTGTATCGACAAAAGGAGCGATCGCCGATATGAACACAGCCCGTCAAAACGAAAAAAGCCACGAGTTAAAAGCAAAGCAGATTTTTTATACAAATGACAAGGAAAGGCGAAAGGAAGGGAGAAAAACAGTCGATACTCTTTCAAAAGCATGGATTGAGGTGCCATTTCCTTTTGGGGCCAAGATCGTCAAAGAAATTATCGACTTCAGTGAGAAAGGTTTATCGTTCAAAATGGCACAGGAGGAAGGATTTTTATTGCCGGGAACCGTCATCAAGAATGCGACAGTTTGTTTTGATGGCAAGTGGCAAGAAAAACCGTTTCTGGAAGTCATGTATGCAACGCCTCAAGGAAACGGCGATTTTAAAATCGGAGTAAAGTGGACCTCCGATCCCCGTAGGCGATCTGCCCTCGGTCGGAAGGCCTTCACACATGCCTTGCGACCCATGCGCCATAACCTTTCTAACATGGAGCCACAACAAAAGACCATCCACTTTACAGATCATAACGGATTACACTATTCGGGCATTTTGAAAAACATATCTGAGTATGGGTTGGCCTTTGCGCTTAAAACAGAGCCAGACGCTCAGTTTTTAAGGCTGGGCGACACAATCAACCCTTTTGAGGTTCAAGTGGGTCGTGAAATGATCTATGATGGCAAAGTGACGATTGCCATGCTTCGGTCCGAGCAGGACAAAACCATTGTCGGTGTTTCTTTTGGAGAGCGGTGTGAAAGTGTCCATGACGTTATCCGGCAGAGTGGGGAAGCAGATCAGGCTGATGAATCGCCCATTTCTTTAAAACTTGATAAAATCGATACATCCTTTAAAGCGCTTGTAGCCGACCTCCGGTATGTTTTGGAAACGGTTCAAGAGGCCATGGAAGAAGAAGAAAAAACGATCTCTCGGTATGGAACAGTTCACAGGAACCGAATGGAAAAAGTGGCGATTAAACGATTCGAAAGGCCTGTCTTTAATTATTTCGATGACGCCATGATTCAGCTCAATGGATTGGTATGCAACTTTGACGAACAGACGCATGCTTATCATCGAGAGTACTTCCAAAAACAGTTAGGGACCCTGATCTGGCAATCCCCCTTTGCAAAGCGGGCTTACACGAAACCGTTAGGATATGCGGGTGATTATGAAATGATGGATATGATTTATCGGAACCCTTATGAGGGGGACACGCTGTATGCGAAGTTAATGCAGGTCTATTTTACTTATCACATTCCTCCCGCAAAAGCCGTTCGAAACAGGGTTCCACTTTTATTGAAAAAGATCGAACAGGTCGCAAAAAAAGGGAAGCATGCCACGAGGAGAAGCCGTATCTTGAGCCTGGCGTGTGGTCCGGCAAATGAGGTCCTTGAATTTATCAATCAAAGCGAGGCGAGTAACAACGTCGAACTGACGTTAATTGATATTGAGCCGGAAGCGCTCTATTTCACGCAAGAGATGGTTTTGGAGGCGATAAGGAATAATAAACGCACAATAAAGGCCCATATATATTACTTGCCACTCATGCAACTGCTTACACAACATACAAAACACGTGCATCTGACCAATCGGGATCTCATCTATTGCATGGGATTATTTGACTATTTTCCTGATAGGGTTGTACAAGGCGCGCTCAAGGTCCTCTATCAGATGCTTTCTTCAGAAGGAAGACTCATCGTAGGGAATTTTGACCCATGCAACACGTTTAAAGGCTGTTTGGAATATTGCCTGGAGTGGCCTTTAATTTATAGGAGCCAGGAGGAACTGGTCCGGTTGGCAAAAAAATCGGTTGGTTCCACAACCGGTATTTCTTGTGAAGCGGAGTCAACAGGAATAAACAACTTTTTAATTATTGAACGATGAATATATTAGGAGAGGCGTATAAGGCATTTCTTCAAAACGTTAGCGTGGAGCGAGTACGTGTTGGGGCGCCCATGGCCGGCACACTCGTTATGATTTTCAGTGTACTGGATTTCTTCTCTTATCCTGAATATGCAAAAACATTTTTGTTTTTCCGTGTTGTTTGCACTGCCGTGTTACTTCTCGCATGGGCCATTTCTTACACAAAGTTCGGATTGCCTTATGCCACGCTATTAGGGATCGTTGAGATGTCTGCATGTGCCATCATGATCAGTATCATGATTCGGTACGTCGGTTATGAAACCCCTTATTATGCCGGATTAAATCTGGTGATCTTGGCAATGGGCGTACTCTATCCATGGAACCTGAAAGAGACCTTTTTGACGAGTGGGTTTGTCTATTGTTGTTATTTGGTGCCGATTCTTCTGTTCGACACAATATCAAATCTTGTTGTGTTCGTGAATAATAATATTTTTATTTTGGCGACAATTATCATAGCGTGTACGGCAAGTTTCTTTGCCTCTGCCTTAAGGCAGCGTGAGTTTGCATCGCGTTTCCAGTTGGAAGAGGCGAGAGCCGAAATCGAGCAAAATTATTATAAGCTTCAAGAAATGGATCGGCTCAAATCCCGTTTTTTTGCGAATATCAGCCATGAGTTTCGGACACCGATTACGCTGCTGATGGGGCCGACCGAAATGATGCTTCGCCGCGAATTGGGCGCGATTACCGAAAACCAGGAGAAATACTTAAATGTCATTTTGACCCATTCCACGCGGCTTTTAAGACTGATCAATAATCTGTTGAATCTGTCTAAAGCGGACGCGGGGGAGACGCAACTTTTATTGCAACGGGGAAACTTTGTGCTGTTTGTCAAACGAACCGTTCACTCGATTATTCCGGTGGCCGAGAAAAAGTCGATTCGGCTGATGTTTGAAGCCGACGAGACGATTCCGGAGTTTCTCTATGACCCGGACAAGATGGAGGATGTGATTTTAAATCTGCTCTCGAACGCGTTGAAGTTTACGGAGGCGGGAGAAATCCGTGTCTCGTGTGCGATGCAGTGGAATAATCTGCTCGTGAAGATTGCGGATACCGGCATCGGCATTCCAAAAGAGTTTATCCCAAAGCTGTTTGACCGCTTTTTTCAGGTGGATACCGCAGCGTCCCGTGTTGGGGCCGGTACAGGTATTGGGCTGTCACTGGTGAAGGAATGGATCGAGCTTCATAAAGGGCGGGTCTGGGTGGAGTCCGTTGAGGGGCAGGGGTCCACCTTTTCGTTTACGATTCCGATTCGATTGGAAGAGGTGGTGGATCTTCCCGGGGCGGTGGAACGGCGTCGAACCGCTCCTCTGGCAACGGATAGCGCCCTTCTCCATGCGCAGGTGGGGCTTGATCGCGTCCCTGAAACAGCCGCGTGGGGGACCCCCCCGTTTCGAGAGGGGCTGGAGAAGGTTCTTCTTGTGGATGACAATACCGATATGCTCCGTTTTATGTCGGATCAACTGCGAGACCGCTACAATCTTCTGTTTGCACGGGATGGGGAGGAAGGGATTCAGATGGCGCGCAGGGAGCAGCCCGACCTGATTATTTCCGATATCATGATGCCGGTGAAAGACGGCTATCAGCTCTGTCGTGAGCTGAAAGAGGCCCCTCAGACATCGACGATTCCGATTATCTTTCTGACGGCAAAAGGGGCGCTATCGGATAAGATTGAGGGGTTGGAACAGGGGG
>CAZSME010000021.1:0-11567 GCA_964607665.1 uncultured Nitrospirota bacterium
GCGTGGGGGATCTTTTGGACTACGCGGAACGATCGATTTTCGGAATCTCGGAACGACAGGTTCGGGCCACATTTGTTCCGATGCGAGACCTGGTTAAGCGTGGTTTTGAGGTGATCGAACGGCTTTCGGAGCATACGATTAGCGGGCTTCCAACGGGCTTCACCGATCTCGATAAGATGACGTCGGGGTTTCATGCTTCGGACTTGATTATTGTTGCCGGACGACCCTCGATGGGAAAAACCGCCTTTGCATTGGGCATCGCGCAACATGTGGCGATTCGACATCGGGGTACCGTCGGCATCTTCAGTCTGGAAATGGCCAGTGAGCAGCTGGTGATTCGTATGCTCTGCTCGGAGGCGCGCGTGGACGCGCAAAAGATTCGATCGGGATATGGGGGAAGACTGGGTTCGGATCACTGGAAGCAGTTAGTTCACGCGGCCGGAAAGCTTTCCGAAGCGCCGATCTTTATTGACGATTCGGCGTCTCCGTCTATCTTGGAAATCCGTGCGAAGGCGCGACGACTCAAAGCCGAACACAACCTCTCGCTGATCATTGTGGATTATTTGCAGCTGGTGCAGGGCGGGAGCGGCGGGAAAATGGAATCGCGTCAGCAGGAGATTTCGGATATTTCGCGATCACTTAAGGCGTTGGCCAAAGAGCTTTCGGTGCCGGTGATTGCCCTTTCGCAGCTTTCGCGCGCGGTCGAGACGCGGCCTGAAAAAAAGAAAAGGCCGATCCTGGCCGACTTGCGGGAATCGGGCGCGATTGAACAGGATGCCGATCTGGTCCTGTTCATCTATCGAGAAGAGGTGTACGACCCGTGTAAGTGTCCTCGAGAGGGGGAGTGCATCTGCGGCAAACGAAAAGGAACCGCCGAAATTATTATCGGGAAACAGCGAAACGGCCCCATTGGTGATGTCACGATGGCCTTTATCGATCGCTATACCCGGTTTGAAGATTTGGCCGATGATCACCCCTCCCGTTACATGCAGACCGGGTTTGTATAGTAGAAAAGAGGGGGAGAGAGGGGTCTCCTCATCCTTTCGTTTTCTTGACTTTTGAATCGGTTCTGTTATGATTTAAACCAGTTGGAGCGGAAGGATGACCGAACAAGAATTTCCCCTGGAGGTTCAACGCCTTGCCAAACGAGTGGCCAATAACCCCACATCGAGGGCCTTTGTTTCCCTTGCGGACGAATATATCAAACGCGGCCTGCTCGAAGAGGCGGTCTGGGTGTTAACCGATGGAATTTCGCATCACCCGACCTATGTTGCCGCCCGGATGATGCTGGCCAACCTCTATCTACAAACCAAACAGGTATCGGAGGCGAAGGCGGAATTTGAACGGGTGATTCACATCCACCCGGACAATGTCTCGGCCCATAAGAAATTGGCATTGATCTACCGGGAGGCGGACCAATTGGGAGAGGCGATCCAGACGTGCAATAGAATTTTAATGATCGATCCAAAAGATAAAGAGACCAACCTCCTCTTAACCTCGATCCAAGGACAGGTTGCGGCGTTACAAGGGATTGACCGCCTTTCTGCTTCTGATCGTCCTGTTGAAGTGTCTCACCCCGTGATCTTTCCGGAGCCCACCTCCGAGTGGCCCGCCCTTCAACTGGAATCCGCCCCCCCTCCCGCGGAACCCGGAGGACATTTCGGATGGGGGGAGATCGAATTGGGTGTTTCCAGTAAAAAAGAAGAGGCTCCCTTTGAGGCGCCGGTCTTAGGCCAAATGGAAGGCGCGGCGATGGAACCCCCTTTTGTTTCAGATCACGCAGACGAACAGGCCGAAACGGAGTCCGTTACGCCAAGATATGAGGAGACAGATCATCGTGTTGAAGAACCGGCATCTGTTTTAATGGAAGGCGCATTGATGGAACCCCCTCCTGCTTCGCCTCACGATAAGGAACAGACCGTCTCCGAGCTGGTCATGGCGGGGGGTGGGTACGAGACAGTCGATCAGCACAGTAAAGAACAGGCATCTGTTTTAACCGGAGCCTCCTCGATGGAATCCACATTTCGTTTATCTCCGGGAGAGGAACCGGTGCCCACAGAGATGATGATCCAAACAAATCGTAGCCAAGATGATGATCCGAAATTGCGCTACCTTAAATCATGGCTGGTTTCGATTCAGGCACAGGGGGAACGAAGATGAATTTCATGGAATCGCTCGAAAGAATTGCGGGGAAAATAGACGATCTATTGGGCGTGGCCGTTGTGGATAGCGACGGCATTCTTGTACAGGATCACATCATCGATCCTGACCTGGATATCACCGCGCTTGTTGCGGAGTATAGCGCGCTATTGAAAGCGGCGGATAAAGCCTCCTCCTCCGTTGAAATTGGCGTTTCGCATGAAATAACAGTACTGACGGAAAAGGCGATTGTTATTATTAAAAAAATTAACGAGGGCTACTTTTTATTCCTGGTGGCTCGTTCTGATAAAAATATGGGGAAGGGCCGGTTTTTCATGAAACGAGAGGCCGCGGCAATGGTTGAGGATATGTAGGCTGCCTTATTCAAGAGAAAGGGGAACGTTTATAAGATGGTTGGAACGGCGGATTTTAAGGGGGGATTGAAAATTGAGATTGATGGCGCGCCCTACGTTATCGTGGAGCACCAGCATGTGAAGCCGGGAAAAGGGGGGGCGTTTGTCCGAACCCGGCTGCGAAACTTAAAGACCGGAAACAGCCTGGAACGGACCTTCCGATCGGGCGAGAAATTTGAACTGGCGGATATTGTGGAACAAGAGATGCAGTTTCTTTATGCGCAGGGGGAAGAGTCCCATTTTATGAACACCGAAACATACGAACAGCTTTTCTTAACAGCCGATCAAGTGGGGACATCAAAAGACTTTCTCAAGGAGGGCATGACCGTCATGGTTCTGTTCTATAAAGGGAAGGCGATGGGGATGGAACTCCCCAACTTTGTCGAATTGAAAGTGGTTGAAGCCGCTGCCGGCGTAAAGGGCGATACCGCGACGGGGGCCACTAAACTGGCGAAACTCGAAACCGGCGGACAGGTCAAGGTGCCGCTTTATATTGAAGAGGGAACGGTCATCAAAATCGATACACGCACGGGCGCTTACGTCGAACGGATCCGGTAGGGCGCAGGGCGCCCTGCCAACAGCCCACCAGCGTGGGGAGAAGGGAAGAAAGACACGAATGGATTTAAAAGAGATACAGTCGCTGATCGATCTCCTAAAAGAGACCCAGGTTACTGAAATTGAGGTCGAGGAAAAGGGGAGAAAGATCCGTGTTCGAAAAGAGCTAACGGTTTCCGCTTCCACCGCGTTTCATGGAGAAACCGTTTCCCCCCCCGCCTCGCGACCTGCGGATACGCCTCCTTCCCTTGCTCACGATGCGGTTAAGGAGCCTGACAATCTCGTTATTATTTCCTCCCCTATTGTGGGCACATTTTACCGAACACACTCGCCGGGCGCGGAACCTTACGTTAAGGTGGGAGAGACGGTGAAGAAAGGTCAGGTGCTGTGTATTGTGGAGGCGATGAAATTGATGAACGAGATCGATTCGGAGTTGGATGGTACCCTGATGGCCATCTGTGTCGAAGACAAATCCCCTGTGGAGTTTGGTCAGCCCCTCTTCAAAATCGAGCCTGTGAAATAGGGGCGACGCAAACCCCTGTAATAACCAACCATGTTTAAAAAAATACTAATTGCCAATCGGGGTGAGATCGCCGTTCGAATGATTCGGGCCTGCCGTGAGTTGGGTATTCAAACGGTCGCCGTTCATTCGGATATCGATGCCGGCGCGCTGCATGTGAAAATCGCGGACGAATCGGTTTGCATCGGGCCTGCAGAGGTAAGCCGTTCTTATCGAAACATTCCAAATATCTTAAGCGCGGCCGAGATAACACGCGCCGACGCAATTCATCCCGGCTATGGCTTTCTCGCGGAGGATGCCCACTTCGCCGAGGTTTGCGAATCGGTTGGCGTGAAATTTATCGGGCCGTCCGCGGAATCGATTGGCCTGTTGGGGAATAAATCCAAGGCGCGTGAGATGATGAAAAAGGCCGGCTTGCCGGTTGTTCCGGGAAGCGATGGCGCGGTTTCAGGAGAAGCCGAGGCGATGGAGGTGGCCAACCGAATCGGTTACCCCGTGATGATTAAAGCGGTGGCGGGTGGGGGAGGCCGCGGGATTCGGATTGTTCAAAAAGAAGAAGAGTTGAGCCCGTTGTTAAAAACGGCGCAGATGGAGGGGGAGACCGTTTTTGGAGATAACGGGGTTTATATCGAAAAGTGTTTCGTGGAACCAAGACATATTGAAGTGCAGGTGCTTGCGGATGAAAAGGGGAAAGCGGTTTTTTTTCAAGAACGAGATTGCTCGATTCAACGCCGTCATCAAAAATTAATTGAAGAGTCGCCGTCGCCGGTGGTTGACGAAAAAATCCGACGTGAACTGGGTCGGTTGGCCTTAGACGCAGTCCGTGCGACCCATTATGTGAATGCCGGCACGGTCGAGTTTATTTTTGATAAAGAGTTTTATTTTATCGAAATGAACGCGCGAATTCAGGTGGAGCATCCGGTGACGGAGTTTGTAAGCGGCGTGGATCTGATTAAAGAACAGATTAAAATTGCCGCGGGTCGGGGTCTAGAGATTAAGCAAAGCCAGATTAAATCGCAGGGGCACAGTATTGAATGCCGGATCAATGCGGAATGCCCCGAGACCTTCACCCCTTGCCCCGGAACGATTACCGCTTTTCATCTGCCGGGAGGCCCCAATATTCGTGTGGATACCTCGTTAACCCCGCAGATGAAGGTGTCCCCTTATTATGATCCGTTGATCGCGAAGCTGATTGTTCATGCGCCGGACCGCGATTTGGCGATTATAAAGATGAAAGCGGCCCTCTCCGAGTGTTCTGTTGAGGGGATTAAGACCACGCTTCCGCTCTATCGGCGTATCTTGGAAGATCCTACGTTTATCAAGGGCCGTTATTTTACAAACTATATTGAAACCTTTCTCTCTTCTTCGCCTCGGTCTTCTCCGTAGTCACGGAGCCGCCGATGGATCCCTTCTATTTTATTACTGATCCCTGTCTGTTGCCCAAAGCCGGTTATCTGTTTGAATCGGTCACGCAGGCGATTGAGGGGGGCGCGCGGCTGATTCAATACCGTGACAAAATCAGCACGCGAAAGGTGATGTATGAACAGGCCAAAGCATTGCGAGAGATGACGTCCAAAAGGGGGATCACTCTGATGATCAATGATCAGGTGGATTTAGCCTTGGCCGTTGGGGCTGACGGTGTCCATTTGGGGCAGGAGGATCTCCCCCTCTGGGCGGCCCGAAAGGTGCTGGGAAAGAAGGCCCTTATTGGCATTTCAACGCATACGTTGGAAGAAGCGGTACAGGCCGAATTAGACGGGGCTAATTATATTGGGTTTGGGCCTGTTTTTTCGACAAAGACAAAGGAAAACACACGGCCTTCCACAGGGGTCGCGGCGATTGCGGAGGTGGCCGGCCGGGTGCATATTCCTATATATGCTATTGGTGGGATCACGCTTGATGCTCTTCCGGCCATTTTCGAGGCCGGCGCCCGTGGGATTGTTGCGATCTCGGCCATTTCCGGCGATGTCCAATCTAATGTGCGGAGATGGGTTGAGACGATCCGTCGCCTTCGGTCGTAATGCGTTTCTAACCACGGGAAACAGGGGTCGTTCCCTCCCCCTACTTTGATTTCAGATGCCAGACGCCGTTCCAGTCGTCTCCGGGGGGATTGTCACGCAGCGTATTACATCGCTCCACATACAAACGAGAGACCGGATCATTCGGATTGAGCCGGAGCGCTTCTGCAAAGGCTTTTAGGGCGCTGTCCCATTTCTGACTCCGGTAGCATTCCTGTCCATATTTAAAATGGCCCAGCACCTCGGCAAGGTTCGGGAAAGAGTCCGGGGTGTGATACTCAAGAATTTCATAAAGGCCAACCGGCTGGGTCTTCCCCTTCACAATGGTTCGATCAATTTCGCGGCAGCGATATGTTCCACGAAGCCGCTCGAAGGTATATTCGCTGATAATGATTTTGGCCCCGTATTGTTTACAGGCGCTCTCCAGCCGAGACGCGAGATTAACGCCGTCACCGATCACGGTATAGTCCATCCGTTTTGGAGAGCCGATATTGCCGGAGACAATCTGGTCGGTGTTGATCCCCACGCCGATAAGAACCGGTTTTTTGTTGGCCGCCTGTCGTTGCGCGTTAAAGTCCTCCAGCGTTTTTAACATGCTGATGGCCGCGCGTACCGCGCGGTCTTCGTCATTATCGTGGGGTGTGGGTGTTCCAAAAACAGCCATGATGGCGTCCCCAATGAACTTGTCCAGCATCCCCCCTTCGCGTTGAATACAGTCGACCATCAATGTGAAATACTCGTTGAGGAGGGCGACCGTCTCTTGTGCCCCCAGCTCCTCGCTCAGCGTGGTGAATCCCCGAATATCCGAGAACAGGACGGAGGCCGTGCTGCTCAGCCCTCCCAGGAACGCCTGATCTGACTTTAAGAGTTGATCGGCCAGCGTTGCGTCCATGTAGCGCGACATGGTGGCCTTCATTCGCTTTTCCGAGCTGATATCTTCAATCATTAAGATCGAGCCGATCCGGTTTCCGGTAAGGCCGATGAGCGGCAGGACGTTCAAATTCACGGAGACCGTTGCGCCATCAATGATAATCTCCTTATCGACCACCCCTTCTTGCGTGGACTGTCGGTCATCACCGCGTCTCATGGGGTGGGTATCGGTTTGTATCAGGTGCGTCTCCACTTTTTGAATTAGATCAAGGATCCAGCTATTCGGCCCGGTAAAGAACTCTTCCGCCGGCCGTTTCACGATTGCGGCCATCTCTTTCTTGAAAAGTCGCATGCCGGCCGCGTTGCAGGTAACAACCGTACGCTTTTCATCAAGGGTGAGCACCGCACTGCTCATGCTCTCTAAAATTGCGGTGTTATAATTCTTGATGGTTTGGACATCATCAAAGAGTTTCGCGTTTTCAAGCCCAATGGAAATCTGGGAGGTGAAGGCCTTCAGCCGCGCCTCGTCTTCGGCGGTGAATGTGCCGCCCCGTTTGTTGAGCACCTGCGTTACGCCAATCGCCTTGCCCTGTTTGTTAATCACAGGCACGCAGAGAATCGATCGGGTAAAAAAACCGGTTGTTCGATCGAAACTGGGGTTAAAGCGAAGATCGGCATAGGCGTGAGGGATATTAATTGTTTGTCTGGACTGAAACACCATGCCCGCAATCCCACGATCGTTTGGAAAACGGATTTGCGTTGCGCCCAGGCCTTCCCCAACTTCCGTAAACAGTTCGTTTTTCTTCTCGTCATTGAGAAAGAGGGTGGAACGATCGGCATCGAGCATTTTTGTAATGGCTCGGATTAGTTTCGCCAGCAGAGGGGAAAGCTGTAACTCCGATGAAATCTCGGAGACAATGCCAAGAAACTCCAGCTCGTTTTGCCGGCCGCGTTGCACCGCCTCCAGTGTTCGGTGATGCTCGATCGCAATCGCGGCCTGCTCGATCATCACCTCGAGCAGATCAAAATCGTGCTGGGTAAATGAGCCATCGATCTTGTTTAAAAGCTGCGCGACACCCACCAGGTCTCCCTTGAGTGTTCGCAGGGGGACACATAAGATGTTTCGAGTGGTGAAACCGGTGGACTCGTCAATGTTACGGTTAAAGTGTTCATCCGCGTAGGCATCGTGAATGATCCTCCCTTGCCCCGAGCCGAAAACCTGGCCGGCAACGCCCATCGAATTAATCATCCGAATTTCTCGTGTAAACTTTCCTTCGGCAATGCGAGAAAACAGTTCGCCGGTATTGGCATCATTCAGAAAAACCGCGCCGCGTTCCGCGCCGATGGCGCCGGTGGTCATTGCGACGACGGCCCCCAACGCACCGGTGAGGTCCACCGACATTCCCAGTCGATTCGACACGTTTAGAAGGAGTTCCGCGAGGGCGGCGTGGCCCAGCTTTCGGGCCAGGGCGGTGCGTCGATTTCGGATTTTAGCCATGATGTATCTCGAGCTTCTGGCGAAGGGCATCAATGATCGCCTGAAGGTTCCGGACTTCAATCTGGTTACGCGCCATGGCCAGGTGCAGTCGTTCCTGCTCGGCAATACGTGTGGCATCGGCCTGGTCACGCAAGGACTGAATCGTTCGTGTTAACTGGAGGATTTCTGTTTGTGACGTTATTCTGATTTGATCAAGGTGTTCTGCATCCGCGATCCGTCTGCGTTCACTTTCGTCACGTAAGGACTGAATCGTTTCCTCCAGTTGGTGTATTTCAATATTGGCCTTATTAATAGCCAGTTGGACCTGTTCTTGCCCGTCTGTTTTGACCCGATCGATTTCCTCGCGCAAGGCGGTAATGGATGCCCGAAGAAGCACATTCTCTCCGTTGGCTTTTAGAAGCGCCTCCTGAAGCCGTTCACTGGCCGCGATCCGCTCGGATTCTAAGTCCTCCCGGAGGGCCTGTATGGTCTCTCTCAGTTGATGGATCTCCCACTCCGCGGTAGGAGTCTGTTCTGTCTGGGCTCCATTTTCTGTCGCCATGAGGGGATTGTAAAAGATGTTCCCTGAAAAGGCAATCCGCCTTGCGTATTCATTCGAAGCGATATAGAATGCCCGAATTATTGCAGAGTCTCATCGCCTGTTAGGAAACGATCGGCATGGGATCGTTGCGCGCGTTATTGGGATGGAGGAGGGGTGTTTCTTACCGATCGGTGTTTTCTATTTATCTTTTTGTTTTTCGGGCTCTTGATTCATCATCCCCTCCATGCGGAAACGCCTGAAGAGTTGGTCACGTTTGATCGCGGCGGTCAAACGGGGGCTCGGGTATTTATCTCGGCAGAGCGATGTGACGTGACCCCTTGTGTGATCACGCAGGACGGGGCCATCCGAATATCGCCTAAACGGGTGGAGCGGTATAAGGTTGAAATCGGTCTTCTCCATGATGGTCTTTATCGGCCGGTTGATATTTTTCAAGCCGCCTCTCCGCTTGATAAACGACTGTCAGAGCGGCTTTTCAGTACGCAGCAAAATCGGAAGATTTTTGACCTTTCCAGCGCAATCGAAGCAGGCAAAACCGACACCATTTATATTTATGGCCTTCAACTGCATTATGAATTGCATGAGGGGGACCCCCTGATCTTAACGTTTACCGATCGTGATAACGTTAAAGAGCATCGCGACTATTATTTTAGGTATCATCAGGATGGCGCCTCCTGGGAAGGGGGCGTTGCCGTATTGCTGCCCGCCGGTATCTATCTCAACAATGAAGAGAATATTATTCAGGGATCGACGATTAGTATTGCCGCATCGTTGTCTCGCCGGGTCACCTTAGACCCGGACCAGGAAGCCTCCTGGGGGGATAAGGTCTTTCATGCCTGGAGGGGAAATCTCTTTTTGGGTCTGGTCAACCGGCGGATTCTTGCCGGACAGATCGGGGATAATGTTGGTATTGTGAATGAACAACTCGACGGGTTCATCGGTGTTGGGATAACTGTTTTCGATTTTGTTATTTGGGGGGTGGGGACGAATCTGACGAAGACGCCAAAGAGCGCGTTTCCGTTTGTCGGGGTGGAGATGCGTCATTTCGATCAGTTCCTCCGTTCTCTTAAAAAAAGCACCCATGAAAAATGGCTGGCCTATCAGGAGCGTGAGAAAAAGCGGTCCCAATGAGTCCGTACACCTTTATTAATATCGGCTACCTCCTGATCCTGTTCGCTTTAACGGTGAAGGATATCCTTTGGCTTCGGAGCATTTTTATCCTGGCCCATGTCTGCTTCATCTCGTTTGCGGCTCTTTCCGAAAACCTGCCGATGGCCCTCTGGAATGGACTTTTTCTATTGATCAATCTTTATCATGTCGTGAAAATTATAACCAACCGAAGGCCGGTTGTGCTTCCAGACGATCTGAAGCGGATCCATGAAGAGATCTTTTCGATGATGTCGGCGAGGGATTTCCTGTATTTCTGGCATCTGGGCCGTTTGGGTCAGATCGATGGGGGTATGCTTATTCAGGTAAATCAACGCCAGGAGGAGGTGCTGTTACTTCTTTCTGGTACGGTGAAGGTCATTAAAGACGGCAAGGTTGTTGCCCGGCTTTCACGCGGAAGTTTTTTAGGGGAGATGAGTTTTCTAACGGGTGAACTGACCTCCGCCGATGTGGAGGCGGAGGGTGCAGTTCGCTATTTGGCCTGGAATCAGCAAAAACTGCGTGATCTCCAATCCCTCAATCCGACGTTTTTTTCGAAGATTCATTTTATTTTCGGACAGGACCTCTCCCGAAAAATCAAGGCCGCAACGTAGTTATACTTTTGGAAGGGTGATGCCGACCTGGGACTGGTATTTCCCTTTACGATCCGCGTAAGAGGTCTCACACGGTTCGTCCGATTCAAAAAAGAGGACCTGGGCAATCCCCTCATTGGCATAGATTTTTGCCGGCAACGGCGTCGTGTTGGAAACTTCCAATGTTACAAACCCTTCCCACTCGGGTTCAAACGGCGTGACATTCGTGATAATCCCACATCGGGCATAGGTCGATTTTCCGAGACAAATTGTCATTACGTTTCGGGGGATTTTGAAATATTCCACACTTCTGCCTAACGCAAACGAGTTGGGTGGAATCACACAGACATCCCCCTTAAAATCGACAAACGATTTGGGGTCGAACGATTTTGGGTCAACGATCGTATTATTGATATTGGTGAAAATTTTAAATTCGTTGGATATCCGAATATCGTAACCGTACGACGAAACCCCGTACGAGATTCCCCCGGCCCAGACCTGTTTTTCTTCAAACGGGGTAATCATCCCCTGTTCTTTTGCGGTTTTCCGAATCCAACGATCGTTTTTAATCATAGTTTTCCTTTATTCCTCATGAAAGGGAACCATCGAGAATGCAAAATGGTTTTCGGCCGTGGGGGTGGGAGAAGGCTGTGGATAGCGGAAGCTCTTCTCTTCGTAGTTCTTTACGATTACCTGATCCTCGTCCATGTAGAGCAACGTTTCCTGTGGCAGGATCGCAACCTTTCCCCCTCCGTTGGGCGCGTCAATCACATAATGCGGAACCGCCATCCCCGAGGTATGCCCTCGCAATGCCGAAATAATTTTCAGTCCTTTTTCCACGCGCGTTCGGAAATGATGCGTGCCTCGAACCAAATCGGCCTGGTAAATATAATAAGGTTTCACCCGAATGGCAAGCAGTTTCTGCATCAGCCGCTTCATCGTTTCGGGGTCATCGTTGATGCCTTCTAGTAAAACGGTCTGGCTGCCCAATGGAATCCCCGCATCGGCCAGCATCCCGCAGGCCCGGGCCACCTCCGGCGTAATTTCATCGGGATGATTAAAATGAAGATTCATATAGAACGGGTGATATTTCTTGAGCATCTTACAAAGATTTTCGGTGATACGCGATGGAAGGGATCCGGGTACGCGTGTGCCGATTCGTATGATTTCAAGATGGGGAATCTCACGCAGCCCGATCAGAATACGCTCCAGAAGCCTGTCCACGACCATGAGCGGATCACCGCCGGACAAGATAATATCCCGAATCTCAGTATGCG
>CAZSME010000022.1:0-11306 GCA_964607665.1 uncultured Nitrospirota bacterium
GGAGAATATTTTGGAGGAATTCAGCGTGACAATGCCACCCACGGTGGCGCTATCTCCATCGGTCCCTTCGACAAGCTCAACCGGCTCGGTATCTTCAAGGCCGATCACGGTTATTGCGTTATCATCGGCCCCTGCCGTATTGGTATATGCCTCAATGCTTATGTCCTCGCCGGTGGCGTGGATCAGCTCAATCGTGCCATCCTCTTCAACAAACGCGGCCTGGATGCCGGTTGTGGCAACCTGGGCATTGATCGCATCAATTAAGGGCTGAAGACCGGCCTTTGTCGCATCGGTAATTTCCGCGGAGATCGTGACAGCATTCGCGATATTTGTGGGGTCCGTAGCCGATTTCGCATTGGTACCATACAGTCGGAACGAGACGACCTGAGGAGCTGGTAAGCCGGTATCCGGATCGGGCGTTTCGTCAAAAATGCCTCCCATCGTCAACCGTGTTTTTGCGGTTGCGGAAATCCCCGAACCCTCTTCCGCAAGGCTGATCTTTGCGGCAATCGATTTTGCCGTTTCCCCGTCGTCCACCGTAACCGTTGTCGGAATAACCCCGCTGTTAAACCCCCGAAGGGTGATAATCTGGGCCTGAACAAGATTGGGTGACGCCTCGCCCGTCGCCTCGCCAACAATGGCAGCGCCAATCGCGCTATCGCCGATACCATCCGAGGTGATCGAATAGTTTCCAATATTGGACGCGTCGGTTTTTATAATGGATAAATTGACCGTTTGCTCGGCTCGAAATCCGACTTGGAAGCCGGCATTCACCAGCCCGCCCGCCAATATCTTTATTCCGTTGAATTCCGTTTGTTCGGAAATCCGGTTGATTTCGTCCCGAAATCCGTTCATCTCCGTTTGCAACGCAAGCCGTTCGGCCGCGGTGTTCGTCGGATTGGCCGACTGTATCGCCAGCTCCCGCATTTGCTGTAACAGCGTTGTGACCTCTTGGAGCGCCCCCTCCGCCGTTTGGGTCAGGCTGATCCCATCATTCGCGTTCCGAATCGCCATGGTCAGGCCCCGTACTTGCGTGGTCATCCGATCGGTAACGGAGAGTCCTGCAGGGTCGTCCTTCGCGGAATTAATCCGAAGACCGGACGAAAGCCGTTCCAATGCGAGCGCCAAATCGGAACTGATGCTTCTTAAGTTCCGTTGCGCGTTTAATGAATGAATGTTGGTATTAACAATGAGAGCCATTTCCCTTCCTCCCCATCCGGTTTCATTTTATACAGGCCATGTGTCCCCTCATACCCCCCGAACCCTCCCCACAACGGGGAGGAAGAGGTCGGTGTTGGCTTACGAACAAACAGCTACGGCATCAACGACCGGCTGACAAGCCGAATAGTCGGTATTCGACAATACCACTTGCCTTGCCATTCGGGTATACGGATTAAGCACCAACGGCCCTAACAGGTTTGCGGTCATCGTGTTCGGATCACCCTGACGCACCGTAACAATAACCAGCACGATGACCATCTCTGGAGCAAGAAGATCCGATTCCGCGATATCCCGAAGAGGGATCTTCTCTCTGTAGTCCGGTACCAGCCGTGTCGGATCAATCACCAGAAACCCCACCTCCGGATCATCGATCGATTGGAGCCACCGAAACAGCGGATCCTCCACCGCCTCTTCCAAGATGACAAACCGTTTTGTATGGGGGAAACCCATGATCCCCTCTGGAACCGTAATAAAGAGCCGCTCCTGCTGGGCTCCAACTGTTTTCGGCATGCTGCTGACAATCGCGTTCATCTCGAACCCTCCTACCCTTTTTGTGAAAGACTCCTCTAGGGCACCTCTCTAAACCTACTGCGCGACCCCATTGCTGCGTTGCGCGGTGCTCGGAATCCTCATGTACACGGCGTACATTGCGGTTCCTGTGCTCCGGGCGCCTTGCACTTGGGCCGCTCGTGACGGTTTTTAGAGGTGCCCTCTATCTTCATCTCCTGGCCTTGGATCTGCCATTGCCTGTTCAATAAGCAAAGGCGATGCCATATGAAATAGAGGGCCTGAGTGATGGGGTTTGTATTAAAAACGCAGAAAGCGTCTTGTTTTTGCCGAGAATCTGGGCAGGGATTGCCGCATCATGGGGATAGGGTCTTCGGATTGGCCGCCAACTCATTTATTTTTATAGATAAAAGCTGTTGGCATGAAGCTTGCTCATTATCTGCGCAAATGTTGTATTTAAGATAAAAGAATCGTTATGGAGGCAGGTTCTAAACCTGAACACGTTCGATGGACGCAACGTTTATTTATCCGGCAGCTTCGGCACAACTGATCGCAACAAAGCGGATGGAGGTAATTTCGAACAATATTGCAAATATTGGCACCGTGGGCTTTAAAAGAGAAACGCCGGTGTTTGCTTCGGTTATCGCGCCGTTGGCAAAGGCCTATTCGATTGAGGGCACACAAGAACCCACCGGGGGCACCGCCGCCTTGCCCGTTCCGACCTTTATTATTTTGGACGAGCTGGTAACAGACTTTACCGCAGGAATCACCAATGTCACTGGAAATCCTCTGGACGTTGCAATCCAGGGCGAAGGGTTTTTTCAGATTAAGACGCCGCGAGGCATTCGCTACACCCGAAACGGCTCATTTACAATTTCCCCGGAAGGACAGCTCGTTACCCGAAACGGAAATCCGGTTTTAGGCGTGGGAGGAGAGCTCACACTGCCGCCCGGGATTGTTAGCATTGATGAACGGGGGAAGGTCTCCGTGAAGTCTCCCGGTGTGGACATTGCCACCGAAGTCGACTCGCTGGCCCTGGTGAAAATCAAAGATCCGAAGCGAATGAAAAAGGTGGGTGATAACCTCTTTGAGCTGGTGGGGGCCAAAGCGGAAGAGTTTTTGGACGGCCGGGTTCAGCAGGGGGCGCTGGAAGGGGCGAATGTGAATCCGGTAGAAGAGATGATCGCGATGATTGTGGCCTTACGGGAGTATGAGGCATCACAGCGATCGATTCAAACGGCCGAAGAGATCGATTTTAAGAGTGCGAACCAGGTCGGAAAATTGAGACCACAGTAGGAAAGAACCGATAAGGAGAAAACGCCATGATGAGATCATTATCCATTGCCAGCACCGGGATGGCCGCGCAACAGATGACCATTGATGTCATCGCCAATAACCTGGCAAACGTTTCCACAACAGGGTTCAAGAAAAGCTCCGCGGAGTTTGAGGAGCTTCTCTATCAGACGTTTAAGGCCGCTGGAACCACCACCTCGTTGGGCCCGTTGCCCGTGGGGATTCAATTAGGATCCGGCGTTCAACCGGCATCCGTTCACAAAATATTCGTACAGGGCGATTTTGAGCAGACCCAGAACGCATTGGATATCGCGATTGAGGGAGACGGCTTTTTCCAGGTGACCCTGCCCGATGGAACCACCGCCTATACACGCACCGGATCGTTTAAGCTCGACAGCGAAGGGACCGTCGTCACCGCAGAAGGACTGCCCCTCTTGCCCACGATTGCCATACCTGCCGATACACAGCAGATCTCGGTTTCGCCCGAAGGGGCGATCTCGGCGACGGTGGCGGGTGTCACCGAGCCGGTGATTCTGGGCACACTGGAATTGGCCCGGATGATTAATGTCGCGGGACTCAATTCGGTTGGAAAAAATCTTTACCAGGTTACGGCCGCATCGGGAGAGCCGATCACGGGCGCACCCGGGAAAGAAGGATTTGGAACATTGTTGCAGGGATTTCTGGAAAGCTCCAATGTCAATATCGCGGAAGAAATGGTCAAGATGATCGTCGCCCAGAGGGCGTATGAGATCAACTCCAAGGCGATTCAAACCTCCGATGAGATGTTATCGTTGGTCAACAACCTCAAGAGATAGGGGAGAACATGATTCAAGTGAAACGTAAAATAACGATCGGTTCGCTGGCGGTGATCCTGCTGATGGGGGTGGTGTGCGTGGGGGCGCGCGCCGACAACACCGAACCCCATGATCTCACCGCGTTAACCGACAGAAGCAAAACGGCCGCTTCTTACGAGGTTAGCGTGACCCGTCGGATGAAATCGGTGATTCAGGAATATATCGCCGCGCGACTGATGAAACGCCCGATTGAGATCAACGTGACGTCTCTCCATCCTGTTTTGACTGAAAAAGCGGTTTCTCGCGACGACCAGATCGAAATTAAGCAGGGGCCCGAAGAAGGGGGTGGTCTGATGGGCCGGATGGTTTTTCTGATTGCGGTCAAAAAGAAGAACGGAAGAGAGGTCCAGCATTGGGTGCGCGCGGAGGTCTCGGTAACACGAAAAGTTTTGGTGGCAACCGATCCGATAAAACGAAAAGAAAGAATATCGTCCGATGCGGTCGCCGTTCAGACGTTCCAGCAGGTCTATCCGGCCCAAGAATATGCGGAGACCATCGACGAACTGGTCGGAAAACAGGCCCGTCGATCGATCCTGCCCGGAACGCCGATTACGTTCGATATGCTCGAAGATGCGCCGGTGATTCGTAAGGGGGAACAGGTCACCCTGATGATCGAGACCGATGGGATAACGATTTCGGCGGCAGGACGGGCCAAGGAAGATGGGTTTCTGGGGCGGCAGATCGCGGTCGTCACGTTGAATTGGAATAAAACGGTTTATGGAACCGTGGTCGGCGCTTCGACCGTAAAAATGATTTTTTAGAGGGGGGTAACAATGACAACAAGAAACATACCATTCATCCTGCTGGCGCTCTTTCTGGTGGGCTGCGCAACGACGCCGGAAGATAAAGAGGTGATGGTCGAAGGGCCAATGCCGAATGAAAAGGCGTTGTCAAAAATTGCCGGGCCTCCCGAGCAAACAGAAGGGTCCCTCTGGACCGACAGCACCTCGCGGCCGTTCCTCTTCCTTGATCTTCGGGCCAGCCATGTGGGCGATATTGTCACCGTTAAGGTGATGGAACGGGCCGAAGGATCAAAAGACACCGGAACGAAAACCTCGCGCGGATCGAGTATCAAGGCCGCCACCAAGTCGCTTTTCGGGCTGGGAGATGACAAAATGGCCAAGCTGGGAATCGAAACCGACTTTTCAAACAAGATGGATGGAACCGGCTCGACCAGCCGAAGCGGGGAATTGACGGCGGACGTCCCGGCCGTAATCACCGCGGTTCTTCCGAATGGGAATATGGTTGTGGAAGGGATTCGAGAGGTTCGAATTAACAACGAAAAGGAGACGATTTCGTTAAAGGGGATTATTCGCCAGGAAGATATCGGTCCGGGGAATACCGTAACATCCAACAAGGTTGCCGATGCGAAGATCGAATATATCGGCAAAGGGGTTTTGAACGACAAAAATCGGCCCGGGTGGCTGGCGCGCGTTTTAGATTGGATCTGGCCCTTCTAGGGGGGGGGCCACGGGCCCCGGCGGACGAAGCGGCCTCGTTGGGCCGCTGGGGAAATTGGGCAACGAGCCACGGCACATGGAGTGGTCTTTTAGGGCCGCTGAAAAAAGGGAAAGAATGAAAAAAAATATAAATAAAATGCTTTTGGAAATTACGGTTTCTGCTATGATACTGCTTTCTCTGGCCCCTGTTGCCGATGCGGCCCGGGTGAAAGATATTGCCGATGTCGCCGGGGTACGGGAAAATGCGTTGGTGGGATACGGGTTGGTCATCGGGCTTTCAGGCACCGGGGATAAAACCGGTACCCTTTTCACGGTCCAGTCGCTAACGAGCATGCTGACCCGGATGGGGATTACCGCCGATTCGACAAAGGTTAAAGTGAAAAATGTGGCCGCGGTCATGGTGACGGCAAAACTGCCTCCCTTTGCAAAGCCGGGCGCAGGGATTGACGTAACAATCTCATCGATGGGGGATGCCACAACCTTACAGGGAGGCACCCTCCTTCTCACACCATTAAAAGGGCCGGATCAGGTGGTCTACGCCGTGGCACAGGGAGAGGTCTCGGTCGGTGGATTTGTCGGTGGCGGGGAGAAAGATACCGTACAGAAAAATCATCCGACGGTGGCACGAATTGCCGGAGGGGGTATAGTGGAACGGACGGTCCCCACATCGTTTGCCGATAAAGAATCGATTACCTTTATGCTGCGGGACCCGGACTTCACAACGGCAATCCGGCTGGCCGACGCGATTAATGTGGAAATTGAGGAGTTGGAAAAGGCCGAAGCCGAGTTAGTGGGTGGAAAGAGCGCGGATCAGGAGGAGCCCTTTCTGGAAGACTTAGCCCCCATTTCACCGCTTCTTTTCCCGGCTCAGGCCTCGGACTCTTCAACGGTAACGGTTGCGGTGCCGGCGATCTATAAAGGGAGAATCGTCGAGTTTTTATCCCGGCTGGAAAGCTTGGATATCGAAACCGACACGGAGGCCCGGGTGGTCGTCAATGAACGGGCCGGAACCATTGTGATTGGATCAAAGGTGCGGATCTCGGAGGTCGCAGTGGCCCATGGCAACTTGACCATTCAGGTCAAAACAGAAGAACAGGTTTCTCAGCCCGGAGCGTTGGCGTCGGTGGGTCAGACCACGACGACGGAAAAACAGGAAACCACAATAAAAGAAGACCCGGCCAAGATTTTAGTGCTCCGAGCCGGGCCGACCATCGGCACATTGGTCACCGCGCTCAATGCGATTGGGGTCACACCGCGTGATCTGATTGCGATTCTTCAGGCGATTAAGGCAGCCGGGGCATTGGAAGCCAAATTGGAGATTATATAATGGATATCGATCCGATCAACTCGGCCCCCCAGATCAACCGGGCGATCCAAAACGGATTGTCGATCAAAAAAGGGGAAACGCTGGAGGAGCAAAAAGAAGCGGCCAAGCTCTTTGAAAGCTATTTTGTCTACACCCTCTTTAAGGAGATGCAGAAAACGGTTCCGAAAGGGGGGGGGCTGTTTGGAGAAGGGGCCGGCGGGGGTGTTTATGAACACCTCTTTAATCAGGCAATTGCGGATAACGTCGCGGAGCGGGGCGGTCTCGGGCTTTCTAAAATGTTGATGGACGATTTTCAACAGAAGGAGAATAGATTAAGAAGGACAAATGAGCAGAATGGTGGAGCGGACGCAACGATCAAGCCGCTTGATTCCGTTCGTAAGACAGTTCGGCCGTAAGTTTAGGAAAAAAAGGGTAAAAAACTAAACTTTTGGATGGAATCCTCCGATAAGTGTATTGTCGGAGAGTCTTGACTCGTCTGTCCTTGATGAAACAAGGCGAAAGAGCCGGCCAGGGGTGCGGGACCCATAAGGTCCCGGGTCCTGGCGGTAGACTCAGAAGACCTGAGGAGAGAAAGCGATGCAGATCCATGGAAACAATCCATTCAAGCTTCTGGGAGCCTATTTGCGTGCTGTGCGCGAGGTGAAGAAGCCGGCGGTGACCACGCCTTCGAGTGCCACCCCGACGACCGACCGCGTGCAAATATCAGACAAGGCACAAGAGCTTTTGCGCCTTTCCGAGATGGTCGCGTCGGGGCCGGATATTCGGCCCGATCGCGTCGCGGAAGTGGAGCAAAAGATCGCGGAAGGCAAACAGCCCGCAACTGAAAACGAGATCGCAGAATCGCTGACGAAAGCGGCGATGCTCGATCGGGTGCTGTAAAGGTCCAGGAACGTTTTTGGATTGGATACAACATGGCCTCACAATCGCAAGACCGGTATAGAGATCATCGGGTAACCGATATTGAAGAGCCCCTGCTGGCAAAGCTTCTTTTGACCCTCGAAGAGATGGTCAAACGATATCAGAAGCTGCTGGCGGTACTGCAACAGGAAAAGGGGCTCATGATTGAAGGAAACTTCAATGATTTGATCCCCTGTCTGAGCGAGAAAGAGGGACTTTTAGGCGAGTTAAAGCAGTTGGAGGAAAGACGCCTTCGGGAGATCGATCCGTTGGCAAAACGACTGCACCTCGTAAGAGAGTCCAGTGGGGCAAGTGGGGCATCAGCGGAGGGGAGCGGCACAACGGGCACCGCGGGGGGGGGAGTAACACTCCGGCAGCTCATCGGCGCCGTCTCGTTTCCATACCGGGGACGACTACAATCCTGTTACGATCTGTTGCGGGCCCTTTCCGCATCGGTCACGGAAATCAATCAAATCAATGGTCTGTTGGTTGATCGTATCCTGCGACAGGTGAATTCTCTTTTAGGTCTTTTGACGCATCTTTCAGCCGTACCGTCGACATACCGGGCTTCGGGGGTCTTGAACCGTGATTTCCAACCCCTGTTCCGGTCGGCGGGATCGTTTCATGTAAGAGGATAAGACGAGGTGACGTATGCCGGATCTCTCTGGAATCTTAAATATCGGCCGACAGGCCGTTCAAACCCATCAACGGGCCTTATCGGTCACCTCCAATAACGTCTCCAACGTCAACACACCGGGCTATACCCGGCAGGAGACGATCTATGCCAATGCCGACCCTACGGGGGGAATTTTTGGCAATGGCGTTGAGGTGCAGCAGGTGCGCCGGGCCGCAGATCATTTTCTAGCGAATCAGATCACGTCGCAGGAATCGATTCTGGGCCAACTCGAAATCGAGAAAAGGCTGCTCGATCGCGTAGAGGCGGCGTTCAACGATGCGAATGGAGAGGGGATCAGCAAGGCAATCAGCGATTTCTTCGCGGCGGTGAACGATCTGGCCAATAATCCCGCGGGGATAACCGAACGAAGTGCCTTGATTGAAAAAGCGGAACTATTAGCCCGAACCCTTCGAACCACCGATGAACAGCTCACAACCATTCGTAACGATGCCAACACCGAGATCATTGGACGGGTGGGCGAAGTCAACGTCTTGGCCCAGAGTATTGCCGAACTCAATAAGGAGATTCGTGTCGCGGAAAGCGCCGGTCAGGATGCCAACGATTTGCGCGATGAACGGGCACGGCTGATCACCGAACTTGCGGAGAAGATCGATGTCCAAACGTTAGAGAACGAAGGGGGTGAGTTGACCGTTGTGGTAGGAAACGGCGGAAACCGCTCTCCGTTGGTCTCGGGGGATCAGGCCTATGCCCTTTCCGTTGTTTCGGATCCCGACAATGTCGGCTTTGCCCGCATCCTGTTTAATGCCGAGATCGATATCACCGACTCGATTGCCGGCGGGAGATTAAAAGGGTTAATCGCGCTTCGGGATAATATTTTACCCGGCTTTTCCGATCAATTGGACCAACTGGCCGCATCGATTGTGAACGAATTTAATTTTCAACATCGCGCCGGATTTAATCTGGACGGTGGAACCGGGATCGACTTCTTTGCACCGCTTGAGCCAACGGTTGAAGCATTCAGTTCTAATCGAGGGGACGCCACGGTAACGGTCGAGATCAACTTGGGTAGCCTGGAAGAGTTGGAAGAGATTGAAGGGGAGGGTACGATTGACCTTCCGGGAATACTGACCTTTAATGATTATGAGCTTGTTTTTTCTAAAGAGGAGTTTGTCCTGCGTAATCTGACGACCGGTGAAACCAGCACCGATTTTTCCGACACCCCGTTTCAAGGACTTCAGTTAACCATTGAGGGAGAGGCCGTTGAGGGGGACCGGTTCCGGATCAGTGTTCATAAAAACACCGCCGGAAAAATCTCGGTCTCCTTGTCCGATCCGCGTAAGATTGCCACCTCGTTATCCGAGGAGGGGTTACCCGGAGAAAACACGAACATCCTTGCGTTGTCCGCGTTACAGGATAAAGCCCTACGCCCATTCGATGCCGTTTCCCTGCAAGACTTTTATGGCCGTTTTGTTGGAGAGGTGGGGGCGCGCGTCCAGTCGGCCCAGCGGAATCTTGCGGTGGAGGAGATCACGATGGAGAAACTTTCTCAGATGCGTGAAGAGGTGTCCGGGGTCTCGCTGGATGAAGAAATGACCAATCTGATTAAGTTTCAACGGGCCTATGAGGCCTCCGCGCGGTTAGTCACCCTTGCGGATGAGTTATTAGAAACGATTATTGGGCTGAAGCGATAGGGGTGGGAGTAGGGGGTGTAGGATGCGTGTTTCAGAAACGATGCTGTTTCATTTCGGTCTGAGCCAGTTGCAGAGACAGTTGGCCTCCTTACTCAAGGCGCAAGGGCAGGTTTCGTCCGGGACGCGTGTTTCGCGTCCGTCGGACGATCCGATTGCGCACACGCAGATTTTAAGCCTTCGAAAAACCGTTGCGCAGGTGGATCAACATTTAAGAAATATCAATGAAGGGGAACGATTCTTATCGGCCAGCGAAACGGTATTGCAGGAGGCGGAGTCGCGACTGCAACGGGCGCACGAGTTGGCAATCGATATGGCGAACGGATCAAAACATCCGGCCGATCGGAATATCGCGGCATCCGAGATCAAGCAGATTTTTGACCAGATGGTCTCGATTGCGAACACCGTTCATAACGGCCAGTATCTCTTTTCAGGAAATAAAACCAACATCAAGCCGTTTGACTTTCAAGACCCGGAGCTGGAATGGAAGGGGGAATATATCGGAACGGCGATCCCTGCAGAGGGGGTAACCATTCCGGCCGATGACCCAGATGACCCCAACGATATCCCGGCCAATACACTCAATATCACCGTGGATGGGGTAACGGCTGCGATTACGCTGGATGCCGGTGACTACGATGGGGCGGCCCTCGCCACCGAGATACAGACAAAGATCAATGAACACCCGGATTTTGAGGCCGCGGGGATAACCGTTACGGCACGCTTTGACGTGGATCATCTGGTGATCACCTCCGATGCCATCGGCGGCCGGTCGGGTGTTACGCCGATCGCGCTGCCGCCTCCGGCGCCACAGGAGATTCCTGATCCGGAGGCCGTTCCACGGGGGGACGCGCGTACGCTGTTAGGGTTCATCGACGGGAAAAGTCGGCTGACCGGAGAAGAATATAAAGGAGATGGCGGCGAGTTGCCGGTTGTCATCGAGCCAGAGGTGCGACTGATCAAGAACCTGCCCGGGCCGCGCGTGTTTAAGGGAGAGATCACGCCGACAAATCTAGAAGGGGTTGGCGGCGACGAAGGGGAGGTGGGGGGTGAAGGAGAGACCGATCCGACCTCATCTTCGGAAGGGGCCGATATCTTCGCGGAGTTATTGAATCTTCAAACGGCACTGGAAAAAAACAATGTGGGCGGCATTCAGGCAGCAATCAACGGGCTGGCAAGGGCAACGGAGCAGGTGAGTCAGGAACGGGCGGAGATTGGAATACGACTGAACCGATTAGAGCAAACCAAAACCAAACTGGAAGATGTGCAACTGGCAGCCACCGGATTTAAATCCGACTTGGAAGATGTCGACCTTTCGAAAGCCATTTCCGATTTGGCCCAGCAGAACAATGCGTTGGAGGCCAGTCGCGCGGTAATGGCCCGAATTATTCAGCAACCGACACTGCTTAATTTCCTGCGTTA
>CAZSME010000023.1:0-11262 GCA_964607665.1 uncultured Nitrospirota bacterium
GAACGGGACGAGCTGACCGAAAAACTGCTCACGCTGAATCTTCCAGTACCGTGGGAGACCTGATCAAATGAATGGGGAGGCGCTGCAACTCACGCTCAAGCTCTCGTTTATCACCGCGTCGATTCTTTTAGCCCTTGCCCTTCCGATCAGCTACTTTATTGCCTACTCCCCCCGGAGATGGAAATTTCTGGTTGAAGGCGCAGTGGCGCTTCCGCTGGTCCTTCCCCCGACGGTGTTGGGATTTTATCTTCTCATCGCCATGGGATCGAAAAGCCCGATCGGCCGGTTTTACGAGGAGCAGGTGGGTACGCCGTTGGCCTTTTCGTTTGAAGGGATTTTAATCGGCTCTATTCTCTACTCGCTTCCGTTTGCCGTTCAGCCGTTATCCAACACGTTTATCGCGATTCGTCCACGGCTTTTGCAGCAGTCGTGGCTTTTGGGAAAATCGCACTGGGACACCTTCATCCGAATTGTTCTGCCCCTTTCGTATCGGGGGATGATCACCGCGTTCCTACTCAGCTTTGCCCATACGGTGGGCGAGTTCGGTGTGGTCCTGATGATTGGGGGAAACATCCCCGGCGTCACCCGCACAATCTCGATCGATCTTTATGATCAAGTCCAGGCGCTCCAGTATGCGTCGGCCTCCAAGACCGCCGCGCTCCTGCTGATCTTTTCGTATCTCTTTTTGTCTTTCGTTTATTTCATTAACAGGAAGAGCGCGGGTAAAACGGGAGGAGGGGGCCTTGCGGCTTTCCGTTGATATTCAATCTTCCGACGAAAAAGGTCCCTTTCTTTCCGCCCATTTTTCGATCACGAAACAAAAACCCCACGTTGCGATTCTGTTTGGCCCTTCCGGGGCGGGCAAGAGCACGTTACTGCATTGTCTCGCGGGGATTGCGACCCCCGATGCGGGAACCATCCGGCAGGATGAGATCGACTGGTTCGATTTCAAAAAGGGGGTTTGTCTTTCCCCAAAGAAACGGTCGGTGGGGCTTCTGTTTCAGGACTACTCCCTCTTTCCGCACCTGACCGTTTTTGAAAATATCGCGTACGGTTTGCCCAAGGAGGTGGACACGGTCTCCGAGGTTTTAGAATGGTTAAAACGGTTTCGACTCGAAGGAAAGGAGCAGCATTTCCCCGACCAGCTTTCCGGTGGAGAGCAGCAGCGGGTCGCCCTCGCGCAAACGCTCGCCCCCCGGCCCAGTCTGGTTCTGCTCGATGAACCGTTTTCGGCATTGGATCGGCCGACCCGGAAAGAGCTCTTGCGGGAAGTACGGAAATGGCTCCCGAACAATGGCGTTTCGGCCCTAGTGGTCCTTCATCATCTGGATGATGCAATCTTGCTGGGGGATGAACTCATTATCATGGCCAATGGCCATATCCTCCAGCAGGGAAAACCGGAAGAGATTGCGGCCCATCCGGACTCCCCGGCCGTGGCGGAAATGATCGGGGCAGAAAATCTGATGCCGGCTCAGGTGATTTCTGTTACAGACGGGGCGTTGACCCTTTCCGTAGGCAACGGGGTCCTGCACGCGGTTGGGACAGGCCGAATCGGCGACCCGTATTATCTCTCGATTCGCGAAGACGACATCGTATTGGAAAAGGGGGAAGGGGGGGAAACTAGCGCGCGGAACCATCTTTCAGGTAAGATAACGCGTATGACACCTTCCGGCTTACAGGTTCTGGTCACGATCGACTGTGGATTTTTGTTGGTCGCGAAAATCACGAAACAATCCGCAGAGGCGTTACGCCTTGCACCGGGAGAGCCGATTACCGCCCTGATCAAGGCCTCCTCTATTCATCTCATCCCAAGGTAAGGCTACATGGACGCCAACGCGAACATTAAATTACGATTTCCACCTGAAGATCAGCCGATTGTGGGGTATCTGGCCAAGTTTACCCTTTCGTTTGTACAGGCGTTGCTCAAAACCGGCTATTATCAACCGGGTCATCCCGGATCGAATCAGGCCAAACAGGCACTCTACCAGGAATGGGCACAGCTGGATCAAAAGGATCGAGAGATCTCGTTCGCGGTTCATGATCAAGGGGAAAATATGGGGATATTTGTTTACGGTATTTTGTCGGAGATGGCCCCATTAAAAAAACTCTTCTCCCCGGAAATGGGGGAGCTTTTTATCCCGAAATTTCATGATTATTTCGACCGGCGTCGTTTGGCCAGTTTCACATTGAAACCGGGGATCACCTTTCAAGAGTTCGAGGGCTTCATTGATATTATGAGCGAACTGCCCGCCTCGTTCGATATCAACGCAATCATTGCCGAGATGACCGAAAAACTGGTCAGTCGTCAGATTGTCCATGTCTCGGTGGTGTACGCAGAAGAAATGCTTGCCGATCGGCTGGCCCTGCATTGGACAACACGACTGGTTTTAACCCGACTGAGCAAAGACCTTCGGATGATCCCGCTTTATAAACATCTCACACAGGAACAGATCATGGCCGTCAAGATGCGGGTCTTTCAGGATATTCTCCGTCCCCTCTCGGAGACGACGGTATTGGAAGAGGTGTTGATTCACTGCGACATGATTTCACTTCCCGAAGGAAGCGATCCGATCGATATCGAAACGGAGTTCGCAAAAGGCTTGTCCCAATCCCAGCTCTGGGAGGTTCTGTCAAAATGCGTGGACAACCTGAAAACGGCCCCTCGGGAGCCCTCCGAGGAAGAAGCAGCATCTGGTTTCCATCTTTACCCTCGGCTGCTTCATGTGATTAAAAAGATCGTTCCATACCTTGCCCTGGATCAGGTCAAGGAGGGATCGGAATATCAGATTGAAACCCTCTTAATCGAGAAGATCATTACACCGGAAGAGCTGCCCGAGCGGGTGATTCACTGGATCGAGATAAAAAAGAAAACCGATCAGTTCTTACAAACCCCCCAGACCTTTTGGGACCGCCTTCAGGAGGGATGGCCCACCGGGCAGGGCCACGAGTGGGCGGAAATCTTAACCGAGCTGCTGAAACGGGACGCATTCGAGGCCTTTGGCGAGTTGTTTGACCGGCTGTATCAGGCATGGAGAAGGACGTCGGGGTCAAACGACGGGTTTTATCAAGAGGTGCGGGTCAACGATTTTCAGGATCGTCTTCTCGCCAAAATTCAGGATCGTCATCTTGCCAAACGGAGAGAGCTGTTTTCCGTTCTGGAACAGTTGGCCCTCCCCCTTGCCCCATCGTTGCTCCCCTTATGCGTCCATCCGGATATGCTGCTTCGACGCAATATCTGCCGCGTCTTAAGCAGCATCGGTGAGGATGTGGTGCCGATGCTGCTTTCGTGGGCAATGGAGCAAAAGCAGGATTGGTGCACGGTTCGAAACGTCGTGATGATGCTGGGCGACGCGGGATTCGCCGGAGAACCGGTTTTTCATTTTCTGAGGCGTTGCCAGCAGCATCCGAATACGCGTGTTCGGGAAGAGGTGCTGGCCAGCTACGGGAAAATCGGAGGAGAACAGGCGGAAACCTTCCTCGTGAAGGCGTTGGAAACGCCCGAGCCGGCCCTCCGAAGCCGGGCCGTTCTCGCGCTCGGTAAGCTGGGCGTTTTTCACGAGCCATATTTGACGTTTCTTCGGGACGCGCTCCGAAAAAAGAAAAAGGACGAACCGGAAACGGACGAGAAGGTGCAGGTGAGTTGCTGTCTGGCCATCGAGTCAATGATCCCCTCCGCTCCGGAGACCGCACAATCGTTTGAAGAGATCCTCTGTGCCGCGTTGACAAAAGAGAAGACCGCGCTTTTAGGTTTAATGGGCCAAAAATATCAGGAAAAGATGTACGAAGTAAAAAAGGCGATCTGCCGGCTGTTGGGCGAAATGGGAACGCCGAAAGCGGTCCCGGTGATCGAGTCGCTTCTCACCGAAAAGGCCTGGTTTCCGACCGATCGGGAGATGATGCGGCAGGTTTTGCAAAAAATCGCGCAGCGACACCCTTCATGAGAGGCTCCCCTGGCTTTCTTATCAACTGCTGGCACGCCATTGGCCTCGCCTTCTGGTGGTTGATCTTCAAAGGGCTCAACCGCGTTCGCGTCTTCGGAAAAGACCATATCCCCGCGAAGGGCGAGCCGGGGGTCATGCTTCTCTATAACCATATCTCCGCGATCGATCCGTTTCTCGTGGGTGTCACGGCGATGCCGTTCTTCTCTCCCATCTGGTGGCGCGCGCCGGGGAAGGAAGAACTGTTTCGTATTCCGATTGTCCGCACGATTATTGCCTCCTGGGGCTCCTTTCCGGTTTCCCGCGGAAAACGGGATCTGAAGGCGATTCAAAAGATGGTCGATCTGCTTGCCCATTCCGTGGTGTTGATCGCGCCAGAAGGGACCCGCTCTACAACCGGTCAATTGCTAAAAGGAAAGGCCGGGGTCGGAAAAATTATCTATGACGCGCGGCCGCGTAAAGTCATTCCGGTGCGTGTTCGCGGGGTCGATCAGATTTTGCCCAAGGGGTCGATTATCCCCCGCATCGGAAAGACCGCCGAGATTACCTTCGGCGCACCGTTAGACTTAACGGCCTATTACGCCCTCCCCGACTCAGTCGAGACGGCCCAGAAGATTGTGGATGGGGTCATGGACGCGCTGGGACGGTTGTGAAGGGGGGGGAAGTAACAACCCCCTACTAAGTGCAAAATAGAACTAAACATTCGTCATACCGGCGGAGGCCGGTATCCAGTTTTTCATTCATGGATTCCGGCTAGAGTCACGCCGGAATGACGGCATTACTACTATGCACTGATTAGTGTAAAGCAGGCTAACTCGCGATTTGGCTGAGGTCGAAAATCGGCAACAAAACCGCCATGACAATGAAAAGAACAACGCCCCCCATGACCAGGATCATCACCGGCCCCAGCAGCGACGTCATCGTCGTAACGGCCGTTTCCACTTCCCGTTCGTAAGACTCGGAGACCTTTTCCAGCATCGGCTCCAAGTCGCCGGACTTTTCACCAATCGCGATAAGATGGATCAAAAGTGGCGGGAAAAGGCCGCTTTTTTTCAACGGCACCGAAATCCCCTCCCCTTCACGAATATTCTCACGCGCCTTTTTAATGGCCTCTTCAAAAATCTTGTTTCCGGTCACCTGTTGCACGATGGCCAACGCCGATAGGAGTTGCACCCCTCCGGCGAGGAGCGTGGCCAATGTTTTAGCAAAACGGGAAACCGCCATGATCTTAAAAAGCCGTCCGATCACGGGAAGCGCGAGTGAAATCCGATCGTATTCCCATGCCCCTTTCTCCGTCTCCACATAACGTTTTACCGCAAAAAAGCCAAAAACGGTAAGAACGATCAAGATCAGGCCATAGTCTCGTAAAAAATCGCTGAACGCGAGCAGGAAAACGGTGGGTAAGGGAAGGGCCTGATTGAGATCGGAAAAGATCGAGGTGACTTTCGGCACCACAAACGTGATGAGGCCGATCAAAATCAGTCCGCTTAAAACCATCATGAGCACCGGATAGGCGAGGATTGAAAAGACCTTGCTCCGAAGCGCGACCTGGCCTTCCAGGTGTTCGGCCAGGCGCAGGAGGATCAGGTCCAGTGTGCCGCTGGCCTCTCCCGCGCGAACCATCTGTTGATAGAGGATCGGAAAGGTCTTGGGCTGCCGGCCGAGCGCTTCGGCAAACGAGGCCCCTTCCCGGACCCCCTCACGCACATCGATCCAGACCTTCTGAGACGCCGGCCGCTCCACCTGCTCGATCAACGCGGCCAGGGATTCGATCAACGGCATGCCGGACCCCAGCAGGGTCGCCAATTGCCGGGTCATTACCGCGATCTCGTTAAGCGGCACCCGATTGGAAAACGAAAACGCCGCCTGCTTCTCCGTCTCGTGAGCAGGAGCGAGTTCGGTCGTGAAGATGCCCCCCTGTCGCAGTTTTAATCGGGCGAGTCTCGGCGAGTCGGCATCCACCATCCCGCTGGACACTTTCCCCGCGACATCCATCCCCTTATATGCGTAAACGGCCATATTGTTGTTCAACAGCAAACACAATCCCCCTCACCCTCCCCTCCCCAATAAAGAGGAGCGGGAAGAGAGGCAAAAACGTTTATTCCCTTCTCTCCGACTTGACCTGAACAATCATCTCCAGCTCAACCGGCGCGCTAAACGGGAGTTCGGCGGCGCCCAACGCCAATCGGGTGTGCCGCCCCACCTCTGCAAAAATATCAACGAGGAGGTTGGATGCCCCATCGGCCACTTTCGATTGCTCCACAAATCCTTCCGCGGAGGCCACATGGACCGCGACACGCACGATTCGTTCAACGGCATCTAACGATCCGCACTCGCCTCGAATCACCGAAAGGGCATTGAGCACGGCAATCCGGGCCGCTTCCTTCCCTTCGTCGAGGGTTAACGCCCCCCCGACTTTCCCCGTGTATTGGAGCGCGCCGTTGATCGAAGGAAGAATGCCGGATAGAAAAAGGATCTCCCCGACTCGAACCGCCGGGATATATGTGGCAAGCGGTTTTGGGGAAGGCGGCAACTCCAACCCCAACGCCTTAATCCGACCCTCATAATTCATCGTCACGATTCCTCCTGCGATTCCGCGGAATGCCTCCTCTGGTATTGATTCACGGCCGCGTTATGCTCTCGCAGCGTTTTGGAAAAATAATGCGTGCCGTTATTTTTGGATACAAAATAAAGATAATCCACATCCGCCGGCGAAACCGCGGCCTCTAAGGCCGCCTGGCCCGGATTCGCAATCGGCCCGGGGGGAAGGCCCGCGATAACGTAGGTGTTATACGGGGTAAAGGTTTGCAAATCGGTGCGGGTTAAGTCCCCATTAAAGTCGGTGATGCCATAGATCACTGTTGGATCGCTTTGAAGCCGCATCCCTATTTTGAGCCGATTATGAAACACCGCTGAAATAATTGGACGCTCAAACGCCGCCATTGTTTCCTTATCAATGATCGAGGCTAAGGTAACGGCCTCCTGCCGCGTGATCCCCAACTGATCGGCCCGCGCTTGCAAGGCGGCATCAAAGCTAACATGAAAGCGATTCACCATCTGTTTGATGATCTCCTGTACGGGGGCCTCCTCCGGAAAAAGATAGGTGTCCGGGAAAAGATATCCTTCCAGGCTATCGGCGGAAATTTCCAGCTCACTGAGTAAAACGGGGTCGCGAATCGCCTCGGCAAACTCCTCCTCAATCAGCAGACCCGCCTCTTCTAAAATCCGACCGATCTGTTTTGCATTCAGCCCCTCACGGATAATCACCTCTTTTTGGACAACTCGGCCCCGAACCAGCTCGTCTAAAATATCGATCGGCCGCATCGCGGTGTGAAAGGTATAACGACCGCGCTTGATCATTTGATCTTTTTCCGTCCACCTCCCCAAAAGGCGGAAATAGAACCGATTGGTGGTCAGATGGTGCTCGGCCAGAAGGTCGGAGACCGCGGTAAAAGAGGCCCCTTCCATAACGCGAATCTCCTTTTCCTTTGGAGCACCCGAAAAAAAGGGGGGGTTAAAAAAGAAGAGGGCGATATGGGCGGCCCACACAAAAATGAAGAAGAAAAGACCTGCGAGTGTTGCTTTGAACACGGCCATTCAGAGATCGCTTACTGCGGCTTTCGCGACGCTTCGCCAAAACCGCGAACCTGTTCGGCAAGATTCGCGAGTCCCTGCTCCAATCGTTCCATATCGGCTTGGGACGGAATCCGAACCGCCTTGGAAACCCGTTTGCAGAGATCATCCATTTTCTGACAGCACTCCGATTCCACCCGTTCCCCCGACTCAAAAAAGTTCCGAATCCGTTCGGCCCGGGGGGAAGGATGGGCCTCGCCTTTTTGTGCCCATTCGTTTAACACCTCTTTTGCCCGCTCTGAGACGCCCAATCCAACGAACGCTGCCTTCTTCAATAGGGTAAACATCTTCGCCTCCTTATGTTAAGGGGTTGCCTGCATTGCTCTGATAATCTCAATCGCCTTCGCCAGAGCGGCATCCAGTTGCTCCACCCGCTTTCCGCCCGCCTGTGCCATTTCGGGCTTTCCCCCGCCGGTGCCGCCGATCACCTCGGCCATCTTTGCCGCAATGCCCGACGCGGGATACGTCTTCACCCATTCCGGCGTTACCATAACAACCAGAGAGGCCTTTTCGCCCGCCTCATCCCCCGCGCCTACAATAACAATACCTGATTTGAGCCGATCGCGCAACCGGTCGGCATGGGCACGGATCGCCCGGACGTCGGACGGGGGCATCTTTTGCGCAAGCACCGCAACCGGTCCCACATTTTGTGTCTCCAGCAACGGATCGAATGACGCACCGATCCGGCCTTCTTTCAGCTTCTCAATTTCTCGATCTTTTTCTTTGAATTGTATCAGCATTTTTTCGGTTTTCCCCGCGACCTCATCCACCGATGTCTTAAGAAGCCCGGAAATCTCTCGCAACGTGGCCTCCTGTTTTTTAACCCATTGGTACGCAAACGTGCCGGTCACCGCTTCAATCCGCCGAACACCGGCCGCGACCGATCCCTCTCGAACAATTTTGAACAGGCCGATCTCCCCGGTGTTATGGCAATGGGTTCCGCCACACAACTCCCGGCTAAAGTCCGATACCTGCACCACACGGACAAAATCGCCATACTTCTCGCCAAAGAGGGCCATTGCGCCGGTCGCAATCGCCTGCCCTACCTCCATCAGATCGGTATCGACGGTATTGCTTTCCAAAATCCGTTCATTCACGCGGGCCTCAACCCGATCGATCTCTTTTTGAGAAAGCGGCGCGAAGTGCTGGAAGTCAAATCGAAGGCGATCGGGGGCCACCAGCGATCCGGCCTGCTTGACATGGTCCCCCAAAATCTCCCGCAACACCGCGTGTAAAATGTGGGTGGCGGTATGATTTCGCGCCGCGTGCTGCCGCGCCTCCGGGTCCACCGCGACATGGTAAATCGTACCGACGGAAACGGTTCCGGAAATCACCTTCGCGCGATGTAAACGAAAATCGGAGACCGTTTGGGTATCTTCTATTTCCACAAAGGTGTCATGGGTCAGGAGTGTCCCCCGATCGCCCACCTGTCCGCCACTTTCACTATAAAACGGAGAGGGATCAAAGATCAGATCAACCGTTTCCCCCGTGGACGCGGTCGAAACCGGCACACCCCGGTTAAGGATCGCCTGTAAGGTAACATCGTCCTCCAGATGCCCATACCCCGTGAACACGGTTCCCTTAACCGTCTCGGACAACGCGGGAAGCGATGCCGCCATCGGGGACGCAACGGCCGCGTTCCGGCCGCAGGTGTCGTTGCGCCCGCGCTCTTTTTGAATCGCCATTGCCGCATGAAAACCGGCTTCATCCACCGCAAGGCCCGCTTCGGCCGCCACCTCCAACGTGAGGTCGATGGGGAAACCGTAGGTGTCATACAGTTTGAAAACGGCTTCACCCGAAATCACCCGGTCCCCCTTTTTCTGCACCGCCTCGATCATCTCCTCCAGAAACGCCCCGCCCCGATTGAGCGTCTCTTCAAACCGCTCCTCTTCCATCCGCACGATCTGGGCGATCTGTTTTCGGTGTTGTTCCAACTCCGGATAGGGCGGACGCATCTTATCAATCACCTCTCCGGTTAACGTGTAAAGGAATGCGCTGCCTGTTTCAGAAGCGCCATTTCTCCCGATGCCGGTTTGTTTTCCAAAGCGGGCCGCCCGTCGAATAATGCGACGCAGCACATAACCTTGTCCTTCATTCGACGGGATAACGCCATCGCTGATTAGAAAAGTCATCGCGCGAAGATGGTCGGCAATCACACGCGCCGGCATCCATCCGATCGTTTCCTCCAACGACCTTCCCGTCCGTTTGGCGATCGCCCCTAAAATCGGTCGAAACAGATCGGTCTGATAATTACTGGTCACCCCCTGACACACTGCGGTCATCCGTTCCAGTCCCATGCCGGTATCGATGTTGGGGCTGGGCAAAGGGCGTAACGATTCCTCGGCAGAGGTCCGCTGGTATTGCATAAAGACGAGGTTCCAAATCTCCAGATACCGATCACAGTCGCACTGCCCAATGCCGGGGCATCCGGGGTGAAGCGCTTCGCCCTGATCGATTAATATTTCGGAACAAGGGCCACAGGGGCCGGTTTCGCCCATCTGCCAGAAGTTGTCTTTCTCACCCAACCGAAGAATCCGTTCTTTGGAGAGATATCGCGTCCATAAGGTTTCGGCCTCGTCATCGTCCTGATAAACCGTGACCCAAAGTCGATTTTTGGGCAGTTGGAAAACATCGGTCACCAGCTCCCATCCATACTGGATCGCCTCTTTTTTGAAATAGTCACCAAACGAAAAGTTGCCCAGCATCTCGAAGAAGGTGTGGTGGCGCGCCGTCTTCCCCACCTGGTCAAGGTCGTTGTGTTTGCCGCCGGCCCGCATACATTTCTGGGAGGAAACCGCGCGGACAAACCCCCGTTTCTCCGCGCCCAGAAACGTCGATTTGAACTGCACCATTCCGGCATTGGTAAACAGAATTGACGGATCGTTCTTGGGGGCCAGCGACGAGCTGGGCACCTCGGTATGCCCACGTTCCGTGAAATAGGAAATAAATTGGGATCGGACTTCAGACGATTGCATAGGCCCAAAAAGTATCACCTTCTTTTTCCGATTGCAAGAATGTTGGCTCTTTCCGCAACGATTGTCCTTGATTTCCCGTAGCCGGCTTTGATATAAAAATGCCGGACGTTCACGAGGAGAAAACACCAATGAAGCCGTTATCGTTAAGTCGATCCGGGTTGTCGGGGGGGATATTGCTATCCATCCTGTTACTATCGCCTTCCTTTGCATTCGCCCATATCGGAGTCCATTCAACCGATGGGGCCATTTACGGCCTGTTGCATCCGCTGATCGGTATGGACCATCTCGTTGCCATCCTGGCGGTCGGTTTAATGGCCGCGCAACGCAGCGGTCGAGAGATCGTATTCCTGCCGCTTACATTTATGATCGCGATGGCATCGGGGGGCATCCTCGGTATCGCAAACATCTCGATTCCGTTCGTTGAGGGGGGAATCGTCGCATCGTTGCTTCTACTCGGGATGCTTATTGCAGCGGCCACGCGCCTGCCCTTTGCGGCCATTGCGATGTTGGTCGGACTGTTTGCCCTTTTCCATGGCCACGCGCATGGAACGGAGATGCCGGAGGGGGCTTCTGCATTGCGCTATGGCATCGGATTTCTCTTCACCACCGGGTTATTACATCTTTTGGGTATCGGCCTTGGCCTTCTCGCCCAACGTGTGGCCCGGCGGCCCCTGCTCATCCGCTATGCGGGAGGGGCCGTCACCGTCTTCGGAATC
>CAZSME010000024.1:0-11221 GCA_964607665.1 uncultured Nitrospirota bacterium
ACCCCTTTTCGTCGCGGATCGATCCGCGTGGCCTGGTGAAGCGCGCGGCCAAATCCCTTGAAAATCGCTTCCAGGATATGATGTGGGTCTTGTCCGTACAGAAGATGGATATGCAATGTGATGGCGCTTCGATCAGAAAGGGAACGAAAAAAATGGCCGATCAAATCTAAATCAAACGATCGGATTTTTCGCCGCGGCAGTCGAACATTGTATACAAGATAAGGACGCCCGGAAAGGTCCACGGTTACCTGCGCTAACGCTTCATCCAGAGGAATCGACGCGTACCCAAACCGTGTCACGCCGGCCTTATTCCCAAGCGCCTCTCCAATCGTCTCCCCCAACACAATCCCAATATCTTCCACCGTGTGATGATCATCAATCTCAACATCCCCTTGCGCTTTAAGGGTCAGATCAAACAGCCCATGCTTTGCAAAACCGGACAGCATATGGTTTAAAAACGGAAACGGGGTTTCGATGCGATATCGCCCCTCGCCATCCAGATTCAGATCAGCAGAAATTTGAGTTTCGTTTGTCTTTCGTTTGATAACTGCTTTACGCACGCCGCTCCTTTTTTTCTTTCTTCATTCGAACCCGCACCATATTCGCGTGGGCGCGAAGTCCTTCCACCTCCGCGATGGCAACCAGATGATCTCCGTCCCGCTTCAATGCCGCTTTACTATAAGAAATAACGCTGCTCTTTTTAATAAAATCGTCCACCGATAACGGCGAGAAAAACCGCGCGGTTCCACCAGTGGGGAGCACATGATTAGGACCCGCGACATAATCACCCAGCGCCTGCGGGGTATCTTCTCCCAAAAAAACCGAACCGGCGTTAACGATCTGATCCAAATAGGCAAACGGGTTTTTGACAAAAAGGGAAAGATGTTCCGGCGCGATCGCGTTGGCCATTTCAATCGCCTGTAGAATATCGCGGGTGATAAACGTGACGCCATGATTTCGAAGCGATGCCGCCACAATTTTCTTTTTGGGAAGAAGGGCCTGCTGCCGGCCCATCTCGATCGTCACCTTTTTCACCAGCGCAGAGGATGGGGTCAAAAAGATCACGACCGCTTCTTCGTCATGCTCGGCCTGTGAAAGCAGATCGGAGGCGACATAGGCCGGATTGGCCTCGTGGTCCGCAATAATCAAAAGCTCCGAAGGGCCGGCGATCATATCAATATCCACCTGTCCAAAAACCAGCCGTTTGGCCGCGGCAACATATTGATTGCCCGGCCCAACAATCTTGTCGACCTTTGGAATGGTCTCGGTGCCATAGGCCAACGCGCCGATTGCCTGAACCCCGCCAATGCGATAGATTTCATCCACGCCGGCAATATCGGCCGCGATCAGCAGATACGGATTCAAAACGCCATCCGGCGTCGGCGTGCAGATCCGTATCTCTCGGCTTCCGGCAACGCGCGCCGGAATCGCATTCATTAAAACCGACGAAGGATACGCCGCCTTTCCCCCCGGAACATAAAGACCAACCCGATCGATAGGATGCACCCGTTGGGCCAGATATGTCCCGTTTTCCTCCACGAACCAACCGGTCGATTTCTGCCGCTGATGAAAGGCGCCTATCCGCTCCGCGGCATATTGAAGCGCTTTAACAACATCGGGATCGGCGTTTTTGTACGCCTGTTTTATCTCTTCTTTGGAAACGCGTAAGGTCGACGGCGTTAAGATCACCCGATCGAATTTTTTGGTATAACGTAAAACGGCCGCGTCACCCGTATCACGCACCGCTTTTAAGATCGTTCGAACAACGGTCTCAACAGCGCCTTCCCCCGTTTGAAGCCGGTTGAGCACTTTTTTATAGGCCGCTTTAAATTTTTTATCTTCAACCGAAATAGATTTCATCGGACTTCTCGTTTAATCGCGTCAATCCATCGCATCATGTTTTGATATTTTAGCTTTAACGCGGCCCGATTGACAATTAACCGCGCGCTGCATTTTGCGATTTCGTCAACTTTCACCAGTCCATGCGCTTTCAGTGTCTCACCGGTTTGCGAAAGGTCAACAATCTGATCGGCAAGACCAACCAGGGGGGCCAGTTCGATCGAGCCATACAGTTTAATCATTTCGATTGAAACCCCTTTTTCCGAAAAATACCGTTCGGTCATATTAGGATACTTTGTCGCAATCCGAGGCTTTGAGCCTTCGCCTCTTCTCTTCAGGGCCGGTTCTGCCAACACAAGGCTGCAGGCGCCAAATCGAAGATCGACCAGTTCATAAAGGTCCCGCATCTGTTCCATGAGGAGGTCACTCCCCACAACACCGATATCGGCAACCCCATATTCGACATAGGTTGGAACGTCGGTCGCCCTCACGAGCAGGATTCGAATCTTTTGTTCAGGGAGATCGAAGATCAGTCTGCGGTCATCCGCCAGAGAGAAAGGCACAACCAGATTGAGCCTTTTTAGAAAAGCAAGTGTGGGCGCCAACAGTTTCCCTTTTGACAAGGCAAACGTGATTATCTCTTTTTGTTGAGACGACATATTATGCCCCACTCGCTTTGACCCGTTTGATGTTCGCGCCGACCTGTGACAGTTTTTCTTCAATCTTTTCGTATCCGCGATCAAGGTGATAGACGCGTAAGACCTCGGTCTCTCCGGAGGCGGCGAGACCGGCTAAAATCAATGAACTGGAGGCGCGAAGATCGGAGGCCATCACCGGCGCACCGGAAAGGCTCGGAACCCCTTTGATAATCGCATCTTTTCCTTCAAGATAGATTTGCGCCCCCATTCTGCGAAGCTCCGCCGCATGATTAAACCGCGATTCAAAAATCGTTTCAGTAATCTTGGACAAGCCGTTGGATAGGGTCATCAGGGCCATCATCTGCGCCTGCATGTCCGTTGGAAAATCAGGGTACGGCGCCGTAACAATATCCACGGCTGAAATCGTTTTCCCCTGCACACGAATCCAACTCTTTCCCGTTGTGATTTCCGCGCCGGCCTTCCGCATCAGCCGAATAACGGTTGTGAGATGATCCGGGCAGCATTCCCGAAGGGTAAGACGGCCGCCGGTGATCGCCGCGGCAACCATAAATGTTCCGGCCTCAATTCGATCGGGCATGATGGAATAGGCCGTTCCAGAAAGCGCGGGAACGCCGGTAATGACAATCCGATCGGTTCCAAACCCTTCGATCTTCGCCCCGCATTGATTGAGAAACAGGGCCAGGTCCACCACCTCCGGTTCCCGCGCGGCGTTTTCCAAAATGGTGACCCCTTCCGCGAGTGTCGCCGCCATCATTAAGTTTTCCGTACCGGTGACGGTGACTTTAGCAAACGAAATGGTCGCCCCACGAAGTCTTTTGGCCCGGGCATGAATCATCCCGTGCTCTACTGAAATCGAGGCCCCCATTCGAGTCAGGCCGTCCAGGTGCAAATCCACTGGACGCACCCCAATCGCGCATCCGCCGGGGAGCGAAACCGCGGCCTCTCCAAACCGGGCCAGTAATGGGCCCAAAACCAGGACCGACGCGCGCATCGTTTTAACCCACTCATATCGGGCCTCGCAACTTGAAATCTGTTTCGTTGTAATGAAACATGCCCCATCTTTGTCTTCGATCTCCGCACCGATGGCCTGTAATAATTTTTGTGTCGTTCGAATATCAACCACTCTGGGAAGACGACGCAGCGTGTACGTTTCCGGCGAAAGCAGCGTCGCGGCCAAGATCGGCAATGCAGCATTTTTCGCGCCGCTCACTGTAATCTCTCCTGAAAGCGGCGTTCCACCGCGAAGAACTATTTTGTCCATTGGCAAACCAAAATGCGATCGATTCCGGAAAAGTCTTTTATGAATCGTGCTGTAAACGATGTTTTAGTCTTTACAAAATCACGCAACGGGGCCGACTGTCCCAGCCCAATCTCTAAAATGAGTGTTCCATCGGGAGATAAAAAATCGGGGGCCTGGATGAGAATCTGTTTGATATGCGCCTGCCCTCCATCCGGGGAAAAGAGGGCCCGATGCGGCTCATAGGCGAGAACCTCCCTGTCCATTTTATCTCGATCCTCTTCTGCGATATAAGGCGGGTTACAAACAATCAGGTCAAATCGATCCCTCCCCGACCGCAACGGTTGAAAGAGGTCGCCCTGATGAAAACGAACCTGTGGGGTTCGATGACGTTTCTGATTCAATCGGGCCGTATCCAATGCCGTATCAGAACAGTCAATCGCAGTGATTGCGGCGGCTTCGAATTCTTTTGCCAGCGTGATCGCCAATACCCCGCTACCGGTGCAAAGATCAAGAATCGACTGCGGCCGAGGAACGAGGGTCTTCGCCTCCTCCACGATCAGTTCCGTTTCCGGACGAGGGATAAAAACGCCCGGAGAAACAATAAAGCCCCGTCCGTAGAAATCGACCGCGCCGAGGATATATTGCATTGGCTCGCGCCGGCTCCGCCGTTCTATCCAATTAAAAAACCGATCTCGATCCTTCGTTGAGACCGCCGTTTTCATGTTGAGATAAAGATGAAGAAGATCAAGCGAAAGCGCCGCGCACAACATCTGCTCCGACTCTCGAATCGCGTATGGAATCCCCTGGCCCCCCAAAGCAGCCTCTCCCGATTGAAGCATCGAACGGACGGTCCGATCTTCATTAACGCCGCATTGGTGCGATGCTATTTTTTGTGTCTTATCCAACAGAAACACGGTCCATTCCTTCCATTCTCTTCCCTTCATCCCACCGAAGAAGGGCCTCAATGAGATCATCGATCTCCCCTTCCAGCATCGTAGGAAGTTGATAGAAGGAGAGATTGATCCGATGATCGGTGATACGATTTTCCTTGAAATTATAGGTTCGAATCTTCTCGCTTCGTTCCCCGGTGCCAACCTGCGATTTTCTATTTTTTGATATCTCACTCTCCTGTCGTTCACGTTCCAATTCCAACAGGCGTGATCGAAGGACACGCATCCCTTTATTGCGATTCTTTAGCTGCGATCGTTCGTCCTGGCACGAGACAACCAGGCCCGACGGAATATGGGTAATCCGAACGGCAGAATAGGTCGTGTTCACGCTCTGCCCACCGGCCCCAGACGAGCAAAAGGTATCGATCCGGAGGTCTTTCTGATCAATCTGGATATCGACCTCTTCCGCTTCGGGCAAGACGGCGACCGTGACGGTTGAGGTATGAACCCGGCCGGAGGCCTCCGTTTCCGGGACACGCTGAACGCGGTGCACGCCGCTTTCATATTGGAACTGCCGATACGCCCCTTTTCCTGAAATACCCAGGATAACCTCCTTCAACCCACCAATTCCGATTTCGTTCGAGGAGACGCACTCGATCTTAAAGCCGTGCCTTTCGGAAAACTTCGTATACATGCGCAAAAGATCGGACGCAAACAGCGCCGCTTCGTTCCCTCCCGTTCCGGCGCGAATTTCAAGAAACAGATTTCGATCGTCCAATGGATTTTTAGGAATAAGAAGCGTCTTGAGCCTCCCCTCCATCGACTCCTTTTTCGACTGGCATGCCACCCACTCCCCCTGTGCCATTTCTCTTAATTCGGCATCGGCCGTTTCATCTTTTCGTATCTCGTCACACTCCGTAATTTGTTTGAGCAGCCCTTTATACTGTTGATACAAAGAGACGACCTCCTCCTGCTCCGCCCGTTCCTTCCCAATCCGAACCGAATCGGACGGATTTTCAAAAATGCGTGGGTCGGACAGCTGCTCTGTTAAAAGCGCATACCGCTTTGAAACGTCTTCCAGCCGTTCGATTAAAAGATTCCCTTCGCCCAAGATGATATCCTCTCTAAATGGACACCTCTCTAAACCGTGACGAGCGGCCCAAGTGCAAGGCGCCCGGAGCGCAGGAACCGGAATGTACGCAGTGTACATGAGGATTCCGAGCACCGCGTAACGCAGCAATTGGGCCGCGCAGTAGGTTTTGAGCGGTGTCCTAAAACAAAAACCTGCCCCCCGTTTATCTCTCCTCTTAACAGAGAGGAAGAAGGGAGGCAGGTTCTTATTTCACCGAAAAAGCTACTTCGCGACTTTAACGTATTTCTTCTTAAAGCGTTCAACCCGTCCTTCGGTATCCACAATTTTCTGCGTACCGGTAAAAAACGGATGGCATGACGCACAGATATCAAGCCGAATTTCCGACACCGTTGACCGCGACGTTAAGACCGCGCCGCAGGCACAGGAGATATCAACTTCATTATATTTTGGATGGACTCCCGTCTTCATCTTTTTTTATTTCCTTTCACTATTATAGGGGCTCGCCATTGCTCCAACAAACCCATATCCCCACCTCGCCTCCCCTTGAAGGGGAGGGGTTTGTAGTTTCAGGCGGGCCGCCCCCCCCGCCCCGCCGTCACTTGTTCATTGATTCGAGAAAGTCTTTATTTGTTTTCGTTCCGCGGATTTTATCCATGAGGAATTCCATCGACTCGGTCGGCGAGAGGGGGGACAACACCTTACGGAGAATCCATAGTTTATTGAGATCTTCGCGCTCCACCAGCAGCTCTTCCTTTCGCGTACCGGAGAGCGAAATGTCAATGGCCGGGAAGAGTCTCCGATCGGCCAGTTTCCGGTCCAAATGGACTTCCATATTACCCGTTCCCTTGAACTCCTCGAAGATAACATCATCCATCCGACTTCCGGTATCGACCAGGGCCGTTGCGATAATGGTCAGACTCCCTCCGTTCTCAATGTTGCGGGCCGTTCCAAAAAAGCGTTTTGGACGTTGGAGCGCGTTCGAGTCGAGTCCGCCGGACAGGACTCTTCCGCTGGAAGGGGCAACCGAGTTATGCGCGCGCGCAAGCCGCGTGATCGAGTCTAACAGAATCACCACATCGCGTTTGTGTTCGACCAGACGTTTTGCCCGCTCGATCACCATCTCGGCCACCTGAACATGACGCTGCGCCGGCTCATCAAAGGTGGAGCTGATTACTTCCCCCTTCACTTGACGCTGCATATCGGTCACCTCTTCCGGCCGCTCATCAATCAACAGAACAATCAGAACGATTTCAGGATGATTCTTCATAATCGCCTTCGCAATCGATTGCAGAATCATCGTTTTACCGGTTCGAGGCGAGGCGACAATAAGGCCGCGCTGCCCCTTTCCAATCGGGGTAAAGAGCTCCATAATCCGGGTGGAGTAATCTTCCGGATGGTACGCCAGCCTGATCTTCTCCATCGGATAAAGCGGGGTTAAGTTATCAAACAAGATTTTATCGCGGGCCACTTCGGGTTCTTCGTAATTGATTTTTTCGACTTTCAGGAGGGCGAAGTACCGTTCTCCCTCTTTTGGGGGACGAACCTGGCCATAAACGGTGTCACCGGTGCGAAGATTAAAGCGTCTGATCTGAGAGGGTGAAACGTAGATATCGTCGGATCCGGGGAGATAATTGCAGTCGGGAGAACGAAGGAATCCAAACCCCTCCTGCAGAATTTCTAAAACGCCTTCACCGGAAATAGCCCCGTTTTTTTCCGCCTGGGTTTGTAGAATCGCAAAGATCAGCTCTTGCTTCCTCAAGCCGCCCGCCCCTTCGATGTTAAGCGACCGGGCCACTTCATTGAGCTCGGCAATTGTTCTCTCTTTTAATTCGGTCAAAACCATATAAAAAACCCTCCTTACGTTATCGGATTGGTTCTATTCGCGGGCAAGACAAGAGCTTCTCCCAATAGAAACATTGGCCGGTTCATGAAACATTTTTAAAAATAAAAGAGGCACCGTTTTAAGACACGGAAGATCGTTTGAGAAGTTTAGGCGTTTCGGCGCACGGATGCACTCAGACTATTGGCCCTTTGATTTCAACTCAGGATGATCCATCCAACGAAGATTTGGGATAAATACAGAAGGAAACGACTCCCTCCCACAGCTATTGGTGAAGATATCAGATTCTTTTCGTCTTGTCAAATTTTTCTGGAGCGTCGGGCGATCCCCCCCTTTCAGGAAAGGATCGCCCGATATGAGCAGCACGGACAACACCTAATCGCAGCGGATTAGATGTCGAAATAGAGGAAGAACTCGTACGGATGGGGACGTAACCGCATCGGATCCACCTCTTTGGTCTTCTTGTAATCCAGCCAGGTCTCGATGATCTCTTTCGTAAAGACGCCACCCTTCAATAAGAAGGCGTGATCGGTCGAAAGAGCCGCCATCGCCTGATCCAGACTTCCCGGCATCGTTTGAATCTGCGCCGCCTCTTCCGAGCTTAACGTGTAGAGGTCCTTCTCCATCGCCTCGCCCGGATGAATCTTATTCTCAATCCCGTCTAGCCCTGCCATCAACATTGCGGCAAACGCGAGATACGGATTGCAAGCCGGATCGGGGAAACGAACCTCAATGCGTTTGGCCTTCGGGTTATTAAAATACATCGGAATACGAATGCTCGCGCTCCGATTCCGGCTCGAATACGCCAGATTAACCGGCGCCTCAAACCCGGGGGTCAATCGTTTATACGAATTGGTCGTCGGGTTGGTAATCGCCGCCAGGGCATGCGCATGTTTCAAAATCCCGCCAATGTAATAAAGGCAGGTTTTGCTCACACCGGCATATTCATTGCCTGCAAAAAGCGGTGTTCCCTTTTTCCAGATACTCTGATGCGTATGCATCCCCGAACCGTTATCGCCAAAGAGCGGCTTCGGCATGAAGGTTACGGTTTTGTTATGCCGTTTCGCGACGTTTTTGGCAATATATTTATACAGCATGATGTTATCGGCCATCTTGACCAGCGAGTCGTAACGCATATCGATCTCGGCCTGGCCCGCGGTTGAAACTTCATGGTGATGTTTTTCGATCTTAATCCCCGCCTTCTCCATTTCGATCACCATTTCGGCCCGAATATCGTCCTGACTATCGGTTGGAGAAACCGGGAAATACCCCTCCTTAGGACGAGGACGATAACCCAAGTTTGGCCCCGTCTGCCCCGCATTCCAAATCCCCTCATTGGAATCGATAAAGTAATATCCCGACTGGCTGTTCTGATCAAAACGGACATTATCAAAAATGAAAAATTCTGCCTCCGGTCCAAAATAGGCCACATCGCCAATCCCGGTCGATTTTAAATGCGCCTCCGCCTTCTGAGCAATGTGGCGCGGATCTTTTCCATAGAGCTTGCCGGTGACCGGGTCCTTAATGTTGCAGGTGAGCGATAAAGTTGGAACCTTTGTAAATGGATCGAGAAAAGCGGTATTGGGATCGGGAACCGCCAACATATCGCTGTCGTTAATCGCCTGCCAACCCCGAATGCTGGACCCATCAAAACCGGACCCCTCTCGAACCAGCTCCTCGGTCAACTCACCCACGGGTATGGCAAAATGCTGCCATGTCCCCGGAAAGTCGACAAACTTCAGGTCGACCATTTCCACCTTGTTTGCTTTTGCGTACTCTACAACTCCCTTTGGTGTCATATCCCCTTCCTCACTTTATTGGCCACAATGGACCGTTTCGTTTTATGGTTTAGATCGCTCATCTTCGCCTGATAAAAGCCTCGATAGCGATTTGTAATGGGCATCCTCCAATCCTTCCCCAATGCCCTTGGGGTAATTTTCACTCCTACCGGTGACTGCCTTCTTTTAAACTCCGAATGATCGACCCATTCGATCACCTGGGCAACGGTTTCGGGATCATATCCGATTTCGACGATTTCGTCAAATGATCGATCCTCCTCGATATACGCCTTTAATATCGGGTCTAATACGTCATACGGGGGAAGCGTATCTTGATCGGTTTGATGGAATCGCAACTCCGCCGTCGGAGGCCGCGTTAAAATCCGCGTGGGGATCGGCCCACCTTTTTTGTTGCGCCAGCGCGCCAGCTGATAGACCGTTGTCTTCCAAACATCCTTTATGACGGCAAAGCCGCCCGCCATATCCCCATACAGCGTGGCATACCCCACGCTCATCTCGCTTTTATTCCCCGTTGTCAAAACAAGCCATCCAAACTTGTTCGACAGGGCCATCATTATATTGCCTCGAATCCGCGATTGCAAGTTCTCTTCGGTTGCATCAACGGAACGCCCTTGAAACGGACCGGAAAGCAAATCAAGATACGTTTTAAGGGCAGGTTCAATCGATAGTTTTAATAATTTTATTCCTATATTTTTTGATAATTTTTCAACATCTTTAATGCTTTCTCGTGAAGTATATCGTGAAGGCATAAAAACACCGATAACCCGATCCGGACCCAACGCATCCACAGCCAAAACCTCCGTCAATGCCGAGTCGATCCCACCGGAGATGGCAATCACCGCTTTTTTAAACCGATTCTTTTTTAGATAATCAGAAAGGCCCAGCATTAAGGCGCGATAAATCTCTTCATTCCGGGTAAGCCGCTTTACGCAAACAGGGACGATCTTTCCTCTACGACCCTCGTTCTTTCCCCCCAAAACATATTTTTTAACCGATGGCAAAACCGGTTCGGATTGTTCCGTTTTTATGAAAGGGTTCGCGCGTCGCGCGCGCGCCACCGCATCGAAAGAGAGATCGGCGATTAACAGGGTTTCTTCAAACGATTTTGCCCGGGCCACAACCGTGCCTTCGTGATCGACAATCAAACTGCCGCCATCAAATACCAATTCATCCTGTCCGCCGACGGTGTTCAAATAGGCGATAACGGCCCGATGCTCTTTTGCGCGCGCCGATAGCATCGTTTCGCGTGCCTCAGAAACGCCGGTGCGATAAGGGGATGCGCTGATATTAATAATCAGTTCGGCACCGCCGATTCCGGTTTGAGCTGACGTCGGTCCTTCCGGACGCCAGATATCTTCACAGATATTGATACCCATCGGGACATCCTTGAACGTAAAGACCGGGGCGCATTGGCCCGGATGAAAGTACCGTGCTTCATCAAAAACGCCGTAATTGGGGAGATGGCATTTATGATAAACAAACCGAATCGCTCTCTCGTAAATGATTGCCGCGGCGTTGTGGATGTTATCCGTTTGATCGACAAATCCAACCACGACGGCAATACCAGAACAGTGGGGCAAAATCGTTTCCAGGGCATTGAGATTGTCGCCAATAAATTGGGATTTTAGCAAAAGGTCTTCGGGCGGATATCCGGTGATGGCCAACTCTGGAAAGGCAAGAATATCAACCTTTTTCCCGCGGGCCTCGTCAATGGCGTCAGAAATCTTTTGCGCGTTTCCCAGACAGTCGCCCACCGTGCTGTTGATCTGAGCCAGTCCTACTCGAAGTGTTCGCATCGTGCGCCATCCCCGCCATGACCTCATCCGGTTCTAGCATACGAAAAAAGGAACCGTCAAGGCGA
>CAZSME010000025.1:0-11194 GCA_964607665.1 uncultured Nitrospirota bacterium
GGGGAGGGAAAGATCACGCGATGGCGCCAATAATGGCATTGAAGGTTGCGCTGGGGCGCATCGCTTTGGCGGTCTTTGCTGGATCGGAATGATAATAACCGCCTAAATCCACTTTTTGTCCTTGAACGGCCGCAAGCTCCTCAACAATTTTCTTCTCGTTCTGTGTCAATTCCTTTGCGACCCCTGAAAACTTTGCCTGAAGCGCTTGGTCTTCCTTCTGCTCGGCCAATGCCTGCGCCCAATATAACGCCAGATAAAAATGGCTGCCTCGATTGTCCAACTCGCCCACCTTACGACCCGGTGATTTATTGTTGTCGAGGAACGAGGCGGTGGCCCGATCCAACGTATCCGCCAACAACTTTGCCTTTGCATTGTTGGATGTTTTGCTTAAATGTTCCAGAGATGCGGCCAACGCCAGGAACTCGCCCAACGAATCCCATCGTAAGAACCCTTCCTCCTGAAGCTGTTGAACATGTTTGGGCGCGGAACCTCCGGCCCCGGTCTCAAACAGGCCGCCGCCATTCATCAGCGGAACAATCGACAACATCTTCGCGCTGGTTCCGATCTCAAGAATCGGAAAGAGATCGGTGAGATAGTCCCGCAACACGTTTCCGGTAACCGAAATGGTGTCTTTCCCTTCTTTGATCCGTTCGAGCGATACGCGTGTCGCCGCGGCGGGCGACATGATCCGGATATCCAAACCGGTTGTGTCGTGATCTTTCAAATAGACGTTGACCTTCTTGATCAGTTCCGCATCGTGCGCGCGGGTTTCGTCGAGCCAGAAGATCGCGGGGGCCCCGGTCGCTTTTGCACGACTGATGGCCAGCTTCACCCAATCCCGAATCGGCGCGTCTTTCACCTGACACATCCGCCAGATATCTCCTTCTTCTACCGTTGTCTCCAGCAAGGCTTTGCCGGACGCGGCCACCACGCGAATCGTACCGTTACCGGGGGATTTGAATGTCTTGTCGTGCGATCCATATTCCTCTGCAGCCTGCGCCATGAGACCCACATTGGGAACTGATCCCATCGTTTTCGGATCGAACGCGCCATGTTTTTTGCAAAAATCGACAACCTCCTGATAGACCGGGGCATAGCTGCCATCGGGAATCACCGCGAGGGTGTCGTATGCCTTTCCGTCGGGGCCCCACATCTTTCCGGAATCACGAATCACCGGCGGCATCGAGGCATCAATAATCACGTCGCTGGGGACATGCAGATTGGTAATCCCCTTATCGGAGTTGACCATTGCCAGTCTGGGCCGCTTCTGATAACAGGCCTGAATATCGGCTTCAATCGCCGCGCGTTGATCGTCCGGAAGGGTTTTGATCTTTGTGTAAAGATCGCCTAAGCCGTTGTCAGGGTCAACACCGAGCGTCTGGAACACCGCCGCGTGCTTCTCAAAAACATCCTTCAAGAAAACCGATACAACATGACCAAAAATTTTGGGGTCCGAAACCTTCATCATCGTGGCCTTAAGATGAACGGAGAACAGGACATCCTGCTTTTTCGCCTCTTCGATTTGGGCCTCAAGGAATGCGCGTAAGGCACGCCGGCTCATAAAGGTCGCATCAATAATCTCGCCGGCCTTCAGCGCGACCTTCGGTTTTAAAACGGTGGTCTTGCCATCCTGACCCACAAATTCAATCCGCGCATCGGTCGCCTCCGTCATGACCATCGACTTCTCATTGGACCGGAAATCGCCGCCGCGCATATAGGCGACACGGGTTTTGGAGTCGGGGCTCCATGCCCCCATTTTGTGAGGATGCTTTTTGGCATATTGTTTTACTGAAAGCGGCGCCCGGCGATCGGAATTTCCTTCCCGTAGCACCGGATTGACTGCGCTTCCCAACACCTTGCCATATCGGGTCTTGATCTCCTTTTCGGTGTCGTTTTGCGGTGACTCCGGATACTCCGGAACCTTATACCCCTGCGCCTGCAGTTCCGAGATGGCCGCTTTTAACTGCGGGATCGACGCGCTGATATTCGGTAATTTAATGATATTGGCCTCCGGTGTTTTGGCCAGCTCGCCTAACCGGGTAAGATGGTCCGGAATCCGTTGCGTTTCGCTTAGGCCTTCGGGGAAGTTCGCCAAAATTCTTCCGGCCAACGAGATATCAGCCGCTTCGACCGTGACATGGGCCGCCTTCGTGAAGGCGTTAACGATTGGAAGCAGTGAATACGTTGCCAACGCGGGCGCTTCGTCTGTTCCAGTATAAATAATTTTTGTGGCCATCTTTCTTCTCCTTTAGGGTTAATGTTGGCATTCTAAAAGGACAGACCGGTCGGTGTCAAAGTGAAAGAGTGTTTACTCTGAGGGATGGTTTGTTGGGAGGGGTAGGGGCGCACGGCCGTGCGCCCCTACGTTTATGGAACGCCGCTTCCACCACCACTGTTCAAGCAGTCTCTTCCCGCATTTTCACGTAATGTATCGTTATCGGCATCACCGATCCTACTCCGTCCAACGGGGTGAGGCCCTATCGGTTCCATGTTCCACTTGGAGCATGGGTAAAGAGATACGCCAAACTATTGTTTGCAAAGTACCGATGTCCACCAATAAGGGCTGTATTCCCGTATATCGAAACGGTCCAACCAAAGTTGATCCTCTGTCAACTAAACCGGACCCGCTTGCCTGACCCGCTTTGAACCGTTTTTGATCATGGATTTCGAACGATTGCGTTTCTGTGGCGAGTTTCTATATTATGTTCACGGTGGGATTCAACAGAAACGTAACATAACTTAAATAAATCAGGGAGGACAGAATGAAAAAAGGGATGTTGTTATTTGTATGTTTTGTGTTGGTGGCCTGCTCTGGGGGTGGGGGAGGGGGAGGTTCCCAGATTCCGTCGCTGATGTCTCCTTCCGGGATGGAGAATCACGAAGCGGCCAATAAAAATAATGAAGGGGTGGATCATCTGGTACAAGGCCACTACGACGTCTCCGAGCCGCTTTTCAACCAGGCCATTGCGGCCAAACCAGACTTTGCTGAAGCCCATTTTAATCTCGGCGTCACGTTAGACGGCAAGGGGATGCACGCGGAAGCAACCGAAGCCTTCAAAAAGGCACTGGAATTCGGCAAGGACAACCCCAAAATCGCTGAAAGCGACATTCTGAAAAAGCATCTTTCGATGTAAACGGATGAATAGCCCATACCCTCACCCCGGCCCTCTCCCCTAAAGGGAGAGGGGAAAAACACGGACTTTTTGTCCAGCAAAAAAATATCCAACAGTCCGTTTTCGGAAGGGGAAGAATCCTGGGGTGATTCACCCTTCAGCCTTGCCTTTACATTAAAAAAACAGGCGTAGTATAATCCCTCCAGGTTAAGGAGAGTTTATGTTCCCAAAGCATGGCCCCCTCCGCACCCTGATGGGTGCTCTTTTTTTATTGATCGTTGGAACGGTGATTGGGGTTGTCCTGGTCTCGGATTTCATGCCGGTTGGGCAGGCCGTTGATGGCGCTCAAAAGACAAGGCCGGTGGAGTCCCCTGTCTTGCCCTCTAACCAGATCTTTGTGAAAATCGCAAAAGCGGTCACCCCTGCCGTCGTCAACATTTCCACAACACGAACCATAAAAAGCGGAGGACTGGTACTCCCCTTTAATGATCCTTTCTTTCGGAGATTCTTCGGAGAGGAATACCCCTTCGGTGGGATGCCGCGCCACCGAAAAGAACAGAGCTTGGGATCGGGCGTGATCGTCTCGTCCGACGGCCTGATCATTACCAATAATCACGTTGTTGAGGAGGCCGATGGTATTAAAGTGCTTCTGGAAGACCGACGCGAATTTGTTGGAAAAGTCGTTGGAACCGATAAAAAAAGCGATATCGCGGTGATTCGGATTGATGCGAAAGATCTGCCGATTGTGCCGTGGGGTAATTCGGATCAGCTCCAGGTGGGTGAATATGTGATGGCCATCGGCAATCCATTTGGGCTGAATCAGACGGTGACGATGGGGATTGTCTCCGCCATCGGCAGGGCCAATGTGGGGATCGCCGATTACGAAGATTTTATCCAGACCGACGCGGCAATCAATCCTGGCAATTCGGGTGGAGCGATGGTGAATATCGCCGGAGAATTGGTCGGAATCAATACGGCGATCTTTACCCGAAGCGGCGGTTATATGGGGATTGGGTTTGCTGCCCCCAGCAATATGGTGCGTTCCATCATGGACAGTCTGGTGAAGTCTGGAAAGGTGGTGCGAGGATGGCTTGGCGTCTCTATCCAGGAAGTGACCCCGGCGTTGGCCGAAGAGTTTGGACTCAAAGAGACCCGGGGCGCGCTGGTTACCGATATTCTGCCGGGATCACCGGCAGAGAAGGCCGACATCGAACGAGGCGATGTCATTATCGGCTTTATGGGACAGGAGATCACCGATACGGGCCATTTAAGAAACTTAGTCGCGCGCGTGATCGTTGGAACAAAGGCCACGGTGACCCTTGTTCGTGATAAAAAAGAGAAAGAGGTTTCCGTGTTGATCTCCGAGCAGCCGAAAGAGATTGACATGGCCGGTGAAGAAGAGGAGGCGGAGCAAGAAAGCCCGTACTTTGGAATTGAGGCACATGACCTTACCCCGGAGTTGGCCGAGCAGTACGATCTGCGTCCGCAAGATCGGGGGGTTTTGGTGATCGGTGTGGAACCGGGAAGCCCCGCGGAAGAGTCGGGGCTGCGGGAGGGCGATTTGATTGTCGAGATCAACCGAAAACCGGTGCAGGACCTCAAGCGTTACAGGGAGGTTCTTTCAAAGATCAATAAGGGTTCGGCATTGCTCCTTGTCAATCGGAAAGGCAATCGGTTTTTTCTAACGCTTACGATGGAAAAAGGATAAGATCATGCATCCCAACGGGAAGAAATATCTTTTCATCTTGTTTTTCTTGGATTCATTTTTTTTATTACTTTTAAAAGGGGGGCGAAATGTACGGGAAATATTTTTTGTATGCCTTGTTTGTGTTGTTAAGCACGGGTATCGGGTTTGCGTGGATTGGGGGCGAATTGCTGGGCGCCCTTTTGGGTGGCCTTGCAGGAGCGCTCTTTGTGGGGGTCGGGATGCTGCTTCAGACCTTCGGAACAAGACGGCTTCTGTGGGGGATGTTTGGATTTATTGCGGGGGCGTGGGTTAGCAATCTGATGAACCCCCTTATCGAGCCCCTTCTGGCGCTACCCGAACCGGCCACGTTTTCTCCCATTCTTTTTGCATGGAAAGGGGGCTCCCTCCTTTTCTTTACCTATTGCGGCATCATCCTGGCCCTCAAGGTGGAACAGGAACCGCATCTTTTGTGGCACGACGAAAACGTCCCCCCGTCAAACAAAATACTACTGGATACCAGCGTCATCATTGATGGGCGGATTGCCGATTTGTGTGAGACCGGCTTCATGGAAGGCACCTATATGATTCCCCAATTTGTGCTGCACGAACTGCAGTATGTTGCCGATTCCGCCGACGCCAATCGGCGGGTTCGAGGACGAAGGGGGCTGGATATCCTGCACCGGCTCCAGAAAATGGAGCATTTAGACCTCCGTATTATTGACAATGATTTTCCCTCTATTCGAGAGGTCGATGCCAAGCTGGTCGCCTTGGCAAAAGAGCTTTCCGCAAAGGTGATGACCAACGACTTCAACTTAAACAAGGTCGCGGGCCTTCAAGGGGTAACGGTTTTAAACATCAACCAGCTGACCAACGCGCTGAGGCCGGTTGTCATGACCGGAGAGACGATGCGCCTCTTCGTCTTAAAAGAGGGGAAAGAGTTTGGACAAGGGGTGGCCTATTTAGACGATGGCACGATGATTGTGATTGATGACGCCCGAAAATGTATTGGGAAGAAGGTGGATGTTGTTGTGACATCGGTGTTGCAGACCTCTGCGGGACGCATGATCTTTTCAAAGTTGCGAGAGGACGCCGAACGCGATACCGCCTACGCCGGTGCCAGCCAACGGGGGTAATAACGGTTGGGAATCGCAGCAGAGCAGAGAAAAGAAGAGAAAAGAGGCTATGGCAGAGTCTGTCATTCCGGCATGGTTCTAGCCGGAATCCAGGGCCAAGCAATGACGGACAACTCTGGATTCCGGCTTAAAAATTGCCGGAATGACGCCATGGTCTTGGGCGGAAAACAGGAGCGGGACAACGTCCTATGAATCATGCAGTCATTGTCGCGGCGGGTGAAGGGAAACGGTTTATTTCCTCGATGAATAAAGAGGCCCAGCTTTCTCCACAAGTCGCACCGGGGCCGGTATCGCAGTGCGAGATTCCCCTCAAAAAACAGTTTATGGAACTTGCGGGCCAACCGGTTTTGATGCACACCCTCGCCCCGTTTCAAGCGTCACCGCTCATTGATACCCTTGTCTGTGTGGTCGCGAAAGAAGATATTTCGTTTTTTGAGAAGCAAATCGGAACCGGTCCCGGATCAAAAATAAAAAAGATTGTGGCCGGTGGCGCGCATCGTCAGGACTCGGTCGCTGCCGGTCTTTTTTATTTGGAAGAGATCGGCTCGGTCAACGATCTGGTCGTGGTACACGATGGCGTGAGGCCCTTTGTTACACCCGCATTGATCAAGAAGGTTATTGACGCGGCCTCTTCCGAGAATGTTGCGGGTGCCGCGGCCGCGCTTCCCGTTACCGACGCGTTGAAGGAGGTTTCACCCGATGGCGTTGTACAAAAATCAATCCCACGGGATCGGATCTGGGCGATGCAAACCCCTCAGGTGTTTCGATTAGGACGGCTTCTTGAAGCGATGAGAAAGGCGGCCGCCGATCGGTTTGTCGGCGCCGATGAAGTGGCCCTGGTCGAACGAATGGACCATCCCGTGCGATGCGTGGAAGGGGACGCCGATAACATTAAGATCACCACCGCATCGGATTTGAAACGGGCGGAACAAATTTTGAGGGGGTTGTCCGGGTGATTCGGACCGGCATTGGCTATGATATCCATCGGTTGGAAAGGGGATGCCTGTGCCGACTGGGCGGGGTCACGATGGATCATGAGAAAGGGCTTTCGGGATATTCCGACGGCGACGCGCTCCTGCACGCGATTTGCGATGCCCTGTTGGGCGCGGCAGGATTGGGCGATATCGGTATCTACTTTCCCTCCGGCGATCCGAAATGGAAAGGGGTCTCCAGCCTGATCCTGTTAGCCGAGGTCAGCCAAATGCTTTCTGAACGGCGCTACAATGTGGTGAATATCGATTCGGTGATCATTGCGGAGCGGCCCCGTGTCGCGCCGCATGTCGATGCCATGAAGATGAACATCAGTCGCTGTTTATCGATCTCCAAAGATTGCGTGAATATCAAGGCGACAACAAACGAAGGGATCGGCTTTATTGGGCGGGAAGAAGGAATTGCCGCACAGGCCGTTTGCGTCATTGAACATCATTAAACAGCTATACGAAGATTTCCTGGCCTGCTACGAACGCGACCCGGCGGCACGCAATATTTTTGAAGTGCTATTGACCTATTCGGGATTCCATGCGACACTGCTTCATCGGATCGCCCACCTTTTGTGGAAAATCGGTCTTCCTGTCATTCCACGGCTGATCTCCCATATCGGCCGTTTTTTAACGGGGATTGAGATTCATCCGGGTGCGGTGATCGGGCGGTCTTTCTTTATTGATCATGGTATGGGTGTCGTGATTGGTGAGACCACCATTATCGGCGATGATGTCACGCTGTACCAGGGGGTGACGCTGGGCGGGACCGGAAAAGAAGTTGGAAAGCGGCATCCAACGATTGGCAGTCATGTTATTATTGGGGCAGGGGCGAAGGTGTTGGGGGCGCATCGCATTGGGGATTATGTCCGGATCGGGGCCAATTCGGTTGTGCTGCAGCCGGTCCCCGATCATGCGACGGTGGTCGGTATTCCGGGGAGAATCCTGAGCCGTCCCACGGAAGAAGGGGTGTTGGATCATACCCGGCTGCCCGACCCGATTGCGGACCGGCTGGAGCGGCTGGAGAAAGAGATCGCGCAGTTGCGGGAAGGAGCCCGCGGGGATAACGGAGGCCTTCGGTAACGGAGCGCCCCCTTTTGGGAAATAAATTGGAGTACTCAAAATGAAGGGAACGGTTCTCATTGTTGATGATACCGAGTTTTATCGAAAAGTGTACATGACAAAACTGCTTTCGGCAGGGTATGTCACGCGGGTCGCCACCAACGGCCTGGAGGCATTGAAATCGATGATGACGCAGAAGCCCGACCTGATTCTGCTCGATCTGGTGATGCCCGAAATGGACGGATTCAAAGTCCTTCAGGCGGTGCGGGCCTCCCCCGCGTTGCACAAAATTCCGGTAATCGTTTTTTCCTCCAAAGGGGTTCCGGAAGAGATTCAAAAGGCCCTTCAAGCCGGCGCAAACGACTTTCTGATCAAGTCGACGACCACTCCAAACAAAGTCATCGAAAAAATCGATGCGTATATCAAAAAGTAGAGACGAGCGTTTGATAACGCGTGAGTTGCCGAATCCGGCAAAACGTCTCTTCGGGGCTCTCCCCTGCGGGCAGGTCGATCCATTCGATGTTGGGATCGGCGGAAAACCAGGTCATCTGCCGTTTCGCGTAATGCCGGGTATCGCGCTTTAAGATCGGAACCGTCTCCTCCAACGTCCGTTCCTGCTGAATGCAGGGAATGATCTGCCGATATCCCAAGGCCCGCATCGAGGGCAAAACGGGGGAGAATCCCTTCTGCATTAACTTTTTTGTCTCTAAGACCAATCCGTCCTGGATTTGCTGGTCAACGCGGGCTTCAACGCGGGCATAAAGATCGGATCGTTCCCGTCGAAGACCGATCATCAAAAAAGAAATGCCAGGGCTCTTTTGCGATTGATGCTCCCTGTGAAAGGAAGAGAGGGTTCGGCCTGTGGAGTAAAATACCTCCAATGCGCGTAGGATTTTAGATGTGTCTCGAACGTGGATCCGTTGCGCCGCGATCGGATCCAGATCGACCAACATTTGGTGAAGTCGCGCCTGATCTTCCGGGTCAACCCGCATGAAGTCGACAAACGAATCGTGTGTGTTTCCGCCTTGTGCTAAAAGTGTTTTGCGGAGTTCGGGGTTTCGGGGCGGCCCTTCCCATAACCCATACAAGAGGGCCTTGATATAAAGCCCGGTGCCCCCCTCAATTAAAATCGGCTTTTTCTTCTCCTCCAGTCGGGCAATGACCGCTTCGGCCTCTTTTTTATAGGCCCCGGCGGAAAAGGGATGATCGGGCGGGACAAGATTAATCAGATGTCGCCGGATCTGTTTTTGTTCGGCGGCGGTCGGTTTATTCGTCCCAATGTTCATTCCGCGATAGACCTGGCGAGAGTCGGCAATCAGAATATCGGTCTTAAGATCGCGTGCGATCTGTTCGGCAACTTTTGTTTTGCCAACCGCGGTCGGGCCAACTAACACAATCCAGGGCCGTTTCGGGTTCGACATGGTTTATCCCGTATTCACTTTGCGGCCTTGTGTTCTATTATTTTTATACTCGACTCCATCGGCTGGTTTTTACTTTCCCATGGTTAGCCCAATAGCCCTTCTAGTTTTGCGACGAGATGAGGCAGTTCGGTTAGCACGGTTCTCCATACGATTGACAAATCCACATCGTCATACTCGTGGATAAGAATGTTACGCATACCAATCATCTCGCTCCACGGCAATTCAGGATGGGCCGCACAGGTCTTTTCTGAGATACGGCGTGCTGCCTCTCCAATGATTTCGAGACGTCTGATAACGGAATCCTGGCATTGAACGTCCTCAAGAAACTCGTGTTCGGTTTTATTCCGTGTGTACGAGATGGCAAGCTTCGCAGCCTCCAAAACGTCGATAAGGTGTGCGCGGTCACGATCCATAAATTGCTTGGGCAGAACTCAGGATTTCTTGTTTGCGGAGATAATTCCGGCTGGTCTCGATTCCCCGACGGCTCACTAAATCCACCTCTCGACCGAAAATCTCCTTGAGTTCCTCTTGCATATGGACCATATCGAACAAGGTGTGGCGTTCTTCCGGTTTAAATTCGACCAGAACATCCACATCACTATCCGGGCGAAAATCGGGGCGCAAAACCGACCCGAACAGTGCCAGTCGACGAATACCGTGCTTCCCGCAGAAAGCAGCAATTTTTTTTTGGTTCATCGCGATATTTGCCATTATCCTACCCTATCTTTGTGAGGAGAGAAGCCGTTATCATGCCGTTTCTTTCGGATATCAAATCAGTCTACTTAACTGGATATATGAATTTCAATCGAATCCCCCAAAATGGGTGTAATTCATGCCTATTTTACAACCCCCCCTTTGATAAGGGGGAGCCCCGAAAAAGAGGCCGAAGGAAAAACGGGGGGTGGACAAGCTGTGTATAAAGTTTGACATCTTCCTTCATGGTGGCGTACCGTTTGTTATTCAAATTTTGATATTTCGCTAAAGTTTTTAAATTTTCTTCCGACATGACTACAAGGTCAACGTCCCGGAACAATAACAAAGGAGAGACCGGAATGAAAAAAATGTTGTCGCGCTTAATAGGGTTGTTTATCTTTTTTGCCTTAACCGCCTGTGGCCGCGGAGGAGGCGGCGGCGAAAGTGGTCCGGCGCCCGTTCAAACCGGTACCGTGACCCTCTCCATCGCCTTACCGACCCTGCCGGGAAAAGCAAAGGGGACAACACCATTCTTGGCGCCGGCGCCCGGTGCCATCAATTCCATACGAGGTTGCGCAAGCGCAACCGACATTGACCCGCCTATCTGCAAGCTTCTGGTTCGGAATACCGATTTTGACGCAAATACCAACCCGGTTACCTTCAGCCTCGAGGGGGTTCCCGTCGGAACAAACCGAACCTTTACCGCTCAGGCCTATGCCTCTAACGATGGGAGCGGGACACCTCTCTTTCAAGGCTCCACCACGGGGGTGACGATTGTCCCCGGCAATAACCGGGTGGATATTTTTCTTTTTGAGCCGCCCTTTTCCGCGCCGACCATTTCAGGCTTTTCCCCCTTATCCGGCTGCATCGGGGCAACTGTTACGATCACCGGTACCAACTTCGACCCCATTGCCGCAAATAATAGCGTGATTTTTCTTGGGGGACCGGGCAACGCCGACGACAGGCGTGCGACCCTGACGGGGGCCACGCCGACCCAGTTAACGGTAACGGTTCCAAACAATGCTTCGGCCGGCCCCATCCTGGTAGCCAATCTCGTTGGATCGACAGACAGCGCCGGTTCCTTTACGGTTTCGCCCTGCAACCAGTC
>CAZSME010000026.1:0-7786 GCA_964607665.1 uncultured Nitrospirota bacterium
GCATGGTGAATAGGGAGATCGGCTTATGTCACAAGAAGATATCGTTCAACCGCTTGATACCTATAACAAAGCGCTTCTATCGCAGGTTCATCCGGAGCAATGGAACAATCCGGAACCGGCATCGCTTTATAACCTGGTTGTGATCGGGGCCGGCTCGGCCGGGCTGGTATCGGCCGCCGGCGCGGCGGGGCTTGGCGCGAGGGTGGCGATCATCGAAAAAAATCTGATGGGGGGCGATTGCCTTAATATGGGGTGCGTTCCTTCCAAGGCGATGATCCACTCCTCAAAGGTCGCGGCCCAACGCAACGGGATAAACTCCTCTGAAACCAACGAACAAAAAGATGCCGGCTTCGCCGCCGCAATGGAACGGATGCGAAAACTTCGCGCGCGCATCAGCGTCAACGACTCCGCGGAACGTTTTCAAAAGATGGGGGTGGACGTTTTTTTCGGCCATGGACAGTTCGCCGGCCCGAATACAGTAGAGGTCTTAGGCAAAACATTGCGATTCAAAAAGGCGGTCATCGCGTCCGGGGCCAGGGCGGCGGTGCCACCGGTTGACGGATTAAACGAGGCCGGGTTTGTCACGAATGAAACTGTCTTTTGGCTGACACGGCGTCCCCAACGACTAGCCGTAGTCGGCGGCGGGCCAATCGGCTGTGAACTGGCACAGGCGTTCCGGAGGCTTGGCTCGGAAGTCGACATTATTCAAAAGGGGGCGCAATTTTTACCTCGAGAAGATACCGATGCCGCCGCGATTCTATCCGAAGTCCTGAAGCAAGAGGGGGTTCGGGTCTGGCTGAACGCTGATCTGAAAAAAGTAACACGAACAGAAAATGTTAAAGCACTGCATATTGAAACGGAAGGAAAGCGACATTCCATTACCGTTGACGAGATTCTCGTGGCAGTAGGACGCGTGCCCAATATCGAAGGGTTAAATCTGGAATCGGCCGGCGTCCAATATACGAAGGACGGCATAACCGTGAGTGACACGCTTCAAACCTCCAATCCCAATATCTATGCCGCCGGAGACATCTGTTTAAACACAAAGTTTACGCATACGGCGGATGCAACGGCCCGGATTGTGATTCAAAATGCCCTGTTTGGTGGAACGAAAAAGCGAAGCGCCCTGACAATCCCCTGGTGCACCTATACCAACCCTGAAATTGCCCATGTCGGGATGTACGAAAAAGAGGCCCAACAAAAAGGGATCGACGTAACAACCTTTACGCGGTATTTTCATGAAGTGGATCGCGCGATACTGGATGACGAGGAAAACGGGTTTGTAAAAATCCATGTCAAAAAGGGAACGGATCAAATTTTAGGCGCGACGATTGTCGCATCCCACGCGGGGGATATGATCAGCGAAATCACGCTGGCGATGGTGGCCAATGTCGGCTTGGGGAAAATTGCGCATGTTATTCACCCCTACCCAACCCAGGCCGAAGCGATTAAACAGACCGCTGATGCTTACAATAGAACACGGCTGACCCCCTTTGTAAAAAAACTGTTAGGCGGCTGGCTTTCCTGGTCAAGGCGATCGTAAGGATTGTCTTCGGGGCCTATGGAATGATTTTTATCCCAAGCCATAGGATGAACAAAGCAGAAAGGACGCTCGCAACGACATTGATACCGGCCATAAGCGGCTCATGCCGTTGCAACAGGTAGACGGTTTCCAAACCGAATGCCGAAAAGGTTGTAAAGCCTCCCAGCAGCCCCGTAAAAAGAAAAAGGCGGAGGTCTGCGCTAAAGAAGTCACGATGCTCAACCAACCCCGCTAGAAGCCCTGCAATCAGGCAGCCTGAGACATTGACTACAAAGGTGCTTAACGGGAACCTCCAATCCGCTGTATGATGCAATATCATCCCGCCGAGTTTATAACGCGCCATCGCGCCAAGGCCGCCTCCGATACCGACCCAGATGATCTGTTTCATGGTTCACACCCGCTCATGCTACGATTGTTTTTCGTGACGAACCGCAGAGAGCAATTCGTCACGACTGACGGTGGCGGTTCCATATTTCATGACCACAATACCACCGGCATAATTGGCAAGACGCGCGGCCTGCACAAACGAGCCGCCCGCCGCGAGGGCCAATGTAAAGGCTGCGATGACCGTATCGCCGGCGCCGGTAATATCGGCCACCTGATCCCCTCCATAAACCGGAATATGAACCGGCCTCTTGCCGCGTTCAAATAACGCCATCCCGTCTTTACCGCGTGTAATGAGAAGGGCCTGATGATTCAGCCGCTTTCTTAACGCGCGACCGGCCTTTGAAAGCGTTTCAAGATTGTTCCCGATCGTAATCCCCAAAATCGCTTCCACCTCCGATTCGTTCGGCGTCGCTGCGGTGACGCCAGGGAAGCGTTGCATCGAAAAGCGCGAGTCGAGTGTAACCGGGAGATGATTCAGCCGAACGGATGAAACGATCTCCGGTGAAACAACACCATATCCATAGTCCGAGAGGATCAACGCGTCCGCATTGGCCAGGGCGGCCTTTAGCCGCTTTCGAACACGTTTCAGAATTTTTTGATTGTCGAGCGTACTGCCCCAGTCGAGCCGGACCACTTGTTGTCGGTAGCCGTGCGGCATCCCGGCCAGAACACGCATCTTCGTTGGCGTGCGGTATCCCGCGACCTTCTCAATGCCGGAGATATCGATCCCCAGCCCTGAAAAATAGCTGAGAAGCCGTTCCCCCTCCGAGTCTTCCCCGACCACACCAATGGGATAGGGAATGCCCCCTAATGCCCATAGATTATGAATCGCATTCGCGCCGCCGCCCGGCACCTGTTGGGTATCACGATGATTTAAAATCAGGACCGGCGCCTCACGAGAGATTCGGGAAATCTCACCATATAAAAAGACATCGGCCACCAGATCGGCCAACACCGCAACCCGCTTTCCTTTTAATTGATGTACAACCGCTTCTAAATCACCCATTATCTCCTTCCCTAAATCTTATTTTTTCCATCTGCGTTCGAATCAATGAGATGGCCGCCTCTGTCGCGCCACGATTTTGATCCACAATCGTTCTCGCGTTACGCCCCAGTTTTTCAGACAAAATATCATCCTGCAAAATCGTGTCGATTGCCCCGGCCAATTTTTGTGGCGATTCTACCTGAATCGCCGCTTCCGTCTCAAGAAAGCGTTTGGCCATCTCCCGAAAATTCTGCATCTGCGGGCCAAAAACAATCGGCTTTGAAAAAAAGGCCGGCTCTAAAATGTTATGCCCCCCGTGCGGGACCAACGACCCCCCGACAAAAACAACGCGGGCAAACTGAAACGTCGCCGCCAGTTCTCCAAGCGAATCAAGAAGGATGACGCGCGCCTCACCATCCAGCTTGGATCGCCGCACGCATGAATAGCCGCCCTGCGCAATCTGCCGTGCCACCTCATCAAATCGCTCCGGATGTCTTGGGGCAATCAAAAGCCGTAAATCAGGATGTTTAATAATCAGTTGCCGCCATGCCTCTAAAACCATCTCCTCTTCACCCGGCATCGTGGAGGCGGCAATAAAAAGCGGTTGTGACCGGGCGAGATACTCGGTCATCGCCTTTGGAAGACGCGTATTTGAAAGGTCGATGTCATACTTGAGATTCCCAATCGAGAACGATTTATTTGTATCCGCGCCCAATGCCAGAACCCGTTGACGATCGGTCTCGGTCTGCATCCCAATCGCCGCATAATGGGCCAGAACCTTTTTCGCAAAACGCCTTAAAAAGAGATAACGCGGAAACGATCGATCCGAAATCCGCCCATTGATCCATATCACCGGGATATTTCTTTGATGACAGACGCGCAGAAATTTGGGCCAGATCTCTGTTTCGGCAATCACGACGATCGAAGGGTCAACCCGGTTGAGGGCGCGTCGAACGGAATGATTAAAGTCAAATGGGAAATAAATAAGCTGATCGATTTGCTGCGCCATTGTTTTTGCCACATAACGTCCGGTGGGGGTAATCGTGGAGAGCACGATGGGCGATGCGGGATATTCCTCTTTCAATCGCGCAATCAATTTTCGCACGGAAAGGACCTCGCCAACGGAGACCGCGTGAATCCAGATCGGTTTCTGAAGTTTGGGGAAGGAGAAAAATCCAAGCCGGTTGCCAAACGAGCCCAGACGCGAGGGACGACGAAAGAGCAAGTAAGGCAGCGCAAATAAAAATAAAAGCTGAACAAGCGTATAGAGAAAATACATGCCTATCCCAGAAACCGGTTTGTTTCCGCGATCAAATGCTCTTTTACTCGAACGATATCAGATGGGTCGATGAGCTTCCCGCCCCCTCGATAGGTAACATAAAAGACATCCACAATCTGATCCAACTGGGTCGATATTTTTGCGGCATGAACCGATAGGCCGGCATCAAAAAGGGCCCGGGTGATAAAGTATAAAAGGCCCTGGCGATCTTCAGCAAAAAGATCGATCACGGTAAAATGGTCTGAGATCAGATTATCCATCGCGACCTGCGTGGGGATACGTCGGGGAACAACACGCGTGGTCCTCCGTCCGCCATGGGCCAGTAGGGTCTCCACATGGAGATTTCCTAAAAGAACATCCCGAATGGCCTGACAGACCCGGTCTAACCGTTCTTGATGCGGGGCCCCAACATAGTCGGGGTCTTCCACCTGAAAGGTGTCGATCACAATTTGATTTTCCCAGGTCACAATCGTAGCCCCTAAAATCTGGAGTCCTTTGGCCGCAAGCACGCCGCTGATCTTGGAAAAGATCGCCTCAGTCAGCGTGTCAACGGTATACACGGTATATTCTGTTATTTTGCTCCCCGGATGATAGTGCGCCGTCACCCGCACCTTTTCACGAGAAATCGTATACACCTCCGCCAAGTGCTCCAATATCCGTTCTCGCGGTGTGGTGAGCAGGTACCGCGTTGTCATAAACGGGAGTTGCGCCTCGACCCATTCGCGATCAATCGACTCGGCACGCGCACTGATCCACTCCCGAATCGCGATAACCTGCTCCTCCTCTGCGGGAAGGATATCCTCTCCCGTGAGCAGCTGCATTGTCTTACTGAAGAGTTCGGCCAGCAACTCTTTTTTCCAATCGGTCAATGTCCCCCCCCCGACGGCCGCAACGTCCGCAAGGGTGAGGATATAAAGCATTTTGAGGGCTTCGGGCGTGGCGACTGTTTTCGCAAATGAAATAAGAACGCCGGTATCGGAAAGATCCCGTCGAAAGGCCAGATGGGTCATCAGAAGATGTTCCCGAACCAAAAAGATTAAAAGCCCTTTCTCATCCACCGAAAGACGCAATCGCTGCCCGGCCTGTTCGGCAATCTGGGCGCCCACAACAGAATGATCCGCACTTTCTCCCTTTCCAATATCATGAAGCAGCAGGGCCAGATGAAGCATATCTTTTCGATGAATCTCGCGATAAACCTGGCCAATTTGTCCCTTGTCTGAAAAGAAATGTTCGGCCTCTTCTACGGCCCGAAACGAATGTTCATCCACGGTATATTTATGATAGGCATTAAACTGCATCAACGCACGCGACTTCGCGAAGGCCGGTACGATCTCCTCCAGCAATCGCAATCGATGCAATTCCCGCAAGGCCCACCCTACCCGTCCAACCACCCCCAACATATTAAGAAAGATCGGTTCTCCTCCGGGTTCTACCACACCCCCTTCCACGATCGCGGTTGCGGAGGAAGCGGCCTCTCCCCCCAACCGAGGGATCGTCGGACCGGTGATCTCCCGAATGAGATCACGGGTTTCTGGGGATGGCCTTACATTATGGATTTGGGCAAGATAAAACAGTTTTAATCGTTCCGATTGCTGTGACAAAACGGCCCCGCGCGCGGCAGGAAGAATGGATATCTCGTCTCCGGAAATTAAAAAAAGGCCATCAATCGATTGTCGTTTGAGATAGCGTTTGAGACGTGAAAAAATCGGTTTGGGACGCATTTGCTCAATGAGCGGAAAGGTAACATCACAAATCGTTGTGGTCTTCTCATAATACTGTTTCATAAATTGCTCGACCGCCAACAGATGTCCGGTATCCTGAAAACCGTACAGTTTAGCTAAACGAATCTGCTCGTCAAAGGTCAAGATATCCTGCGGCTGATTTGCGGTGAAGTGAAGCTCATTTCGTATCTGCCACAAAAACTCCTGGGCCTCGGTGAGGGCATGAAAATCGATTTTACTTAACAGCCCCCGATCCTTGAGTGTCGACAGCGAGGCGGTCTGGTGCCGGCAGAGGGTCAGCCATCGAAAGAGATGAATGTCCCGTAGCCCGCCCTGGCTCATCTTGATATTCGGTTCCAACAGATAGACCGTTGTTCCATAAGTCTCCCGTTCCTTTTCCCGTTCTTTGATTTTTGCCGTGATAAAATCGGCGAGACCTCGTGAGGCCACTCTCTGTTGGAATCGAGCAAAAAACTGTTCAAAAAGGGAACGCGTTCCGGTGATGATGCGACACTCCATTAAGGAGGTGCGAATCACAATGTCCGACTGCGCCAGCGCGATACAGTCGTCGGGGGTTCGCAACGAATGCCCGACGCGGAAACCGGCATCCCACAAGGCTTGCAGGATCTTCTTGGAGACCGTGGCTGCATCATCCTGACAGCTGTTTCGACAGAGAAACATCAGGTCGATATCGGAATAAGGGGACAGCTCGCCGCGGCCGTATCCCCCCAGTCCGACAATGGAGAGACCTTGTTCCAACTTCTGACGGGTTTCGGAAGGGATTTCCTGCAGAATGTGCCGGTGAAGGGTTTCGATAATTTCATCGGCAAGTACGGTTAACGAGGTCATGACCTGGGAGGCCATCACCCATCCCCCTTGCCGTTGACGCAGCAGGATCTCCTGAAATCGCGTCTCTCGGTAAGCCTTTAGCGGGGTAAAAAAAGGTGGGATAGGGAGGGCGGGCTCCATTTCACAGCGCCGCGTCTCCCGTTTCTCCAGTTCGGATCCGGATCGCCTCGTCCATCGGCATTACAAATATCTTTCCGTCACCGAAGGAGCCGGTGGCCGCGTTTGCCAAGATCGTTTGAACCGCTTTGTCTGCCAGCGCATCGGGCACGGCCAGATCAATCTTTATTTTGGATATAAACTCAACGACATATTCGGCGCCCCGGTAACTCTCTTTATGGCCCTTTTGCCGGCCAAAGCCTTTTACCTCGCTCACCGTCATGCCGGTAAAACCGGCATCCACCAGGGCCTGCCGCACCTCATCCAACTTAAATGCCTTGATAACCGCCTCGATCTTTTTCATGGGGGGATCCTTCAAGGGGCATTGTTACCTTCCTCCTATTGTAGGGGCGGGGGAGGCCCGCCCCTACAGACACAAAAACGACACATTTTTTAGTCATTCCGGAATGCCTCTATCCGGAATCCAGTCTTCCTGAAGATGCTAGATTCCGGCTTGAACATTGCCGGAATGACGGTCGTTACCCTAGAACGTGTAGATCATCTCACCACTAACGGTGCTAGCGCTTTTGCTCGCACCCCCTGCCGTAGGAGTCCAGCTATCTGTACGGTACTCCGTACGCAAGGTCACTGGAGGCGAGAGCTTCCATGTGGGCGCTAACGTAATATTGTAAGCATCCTTTGCGCCCAAACCTCGCGCACTATCTTTATCTTCAAACGTCTCATATCGGGCGCCAAGCGAAAATGTCTCGCTAAAGGAATAGACCGGCTGAAGACCAAACCCCGACCACTTCGCATCGCCTCCTCCTGCGGCAATCTTCTCTTCCTCTCCCTGATTAACCTGGAAGTTAATCGCGAGAGGCCCCCATTTGGAAACACCGGTCAGATCAATCGATGTTCGTTTACCC
>CAZSME010000026.1:7886-11120 GCA_964607665.1 uncultured Nitrospirota bacterium
AATGGAGCAAATAAAAGCCCAACAAAAACCGTTGTTACCAACACCTTCACTCGATTCATTGGTTCCTCCTTGTTTTATTGTGTGAGCGTCTTTTATACCTCAGGATTAAGGAATCCGCCTTAATCCGTCCATTGGATGCGCTAGGCATGCAACTGGGGGGACAATACACAAGAGCAAAAGGGGTGTCAAGCAATTTTTAAGGTAAGAACACGACATCCGGCCTCCTGATCCCCTTCTCCATCAGGGAGAACGATAAAGGCATTGGCCGCAGTCAACGACAGGAGATGCCCCGAATCCTGATCGCCGGTCGGGACAACACAATATTCGAGGTTGTCCATATAGAGATGCCCCCGAACATAATAACGACGACCCGGTTCCTTGGCGATATTCTCCATTAATTTTGCGTAAATAGCGGGCCGGAACAGTTCATCGCTCCCTTGGGCCTTCCGAATTGCCGGACGAACAAACAGTTCAAACGTGACCATTGCGGAGACCGGATTGCCCGGAAGACCAAAAACAGGCTTCCCCCAAAGGGCCCCAAACGCCAATGGCTTCCCGGGCTTCATTGCGACCTTCCAGAACGTAACCTCACCGGAGCAGTCCGTTAAGGCCGACTTAACAAAATCGTAATCCCCGACCGAGACACCGCCTGAAATCAGAATAAAATCGGCATCCGCCGCCTGTTTTAATTTTTGGATCAGGTCCGCGCGCGTGTCTTTCGCAATCCCCAGCATAACCGGAACGCCGCCCGCTTCGGTCACTTGGGCCGCAAGGCCATATCCATTGCTGTTGTAAATCTGATGAGGCCCTTTTGGAGTATTCAGATCAACCAGCTCGTCACCGGTGGAAAGAATCGCAACACGAGGGGATCGAAACACAGGACAGGTCAGTATTCCAGCCAATGCCATGGCCGCAATCTCATACGATCGGACACGCGTTCCCTTTTTTAGCATCGTATCGCCCGCGTGAATAACCTCACCCTTACAGCGAATAAACTCCCCTTTATTAACCGGCGCAACGATGGCGATCCCCTCTCCTTCGACCGTGACATCTTCCTGCATCATAACGGCGTCGGCCCCGTCCGGCACCGGCGCGCCGGTCATGATCCGGGAAGCCGTCCCCGGCATGACTTTCTTTTGCGGGATCGCGCCGGCAGGGATCGTTTCGACAACAGTGAGAAAACAGGGTCTCGTAGGCGAAGCCAACTGGGTATCATTCGAACAAACGGCGTAACCATCCATCGCGGAGGTGTCCTGCGGGGGATGATCGATTGGAGAGACAATATCTTCCGCTAAAATACGACCGAGCGAAGCCACGACCGGAACGGCCTCACTCGCCATCAGGCGGACTTCAGCGAGAATTATTTTTTGGGCGTCTTCAACGGAAAGCATCGACAGTCCCCTGTAGGGGCAACGTATGCGTCTGCCCCTATACAGTTGAACAACCCCTCACCCTCCCCTCTCCCACAAAGGGGAGAGGGACCAATAGAAATGACATCATCGGATGAAATGCGCGGGCTGCCGTGTTACTTGCGGATTAACTCAAGGAATTCGGCGCGGGTTTTTGAGTCGCTTCTAAACGTGCCCAACATCGCGGAGGTCACCATCTCGCCGCCTTGCTTTTCCACGCCGCGCATCATCATGCAAAGATGCTTTGCCTCGATCACGACACCGACCCCATAAGGGACCACCTTCTCCATAATGGTCTCGGCAATCTGACTGGTCAGCCGTTCCTGAAGCTGCAAACGCCGGCAGAAGGTTTCCACCACACGAGATAACTTGGAAAGCCCCACCACCTTTTTTTTAGGAAGATAGGCAATATGGCATTTTCCGAAAAACGGTAACAGATGGTGCTCGCAAAGTGAGAAGAAATCAATGTCACGGACAATGACCATTTCTTCATGTTCGACTTGAAAGAAGGCGCCATTGAGCATCTGATCCAGATCCTGATGATAACCGCGCGTGAGAAACGTTAAGGATCGTTCCACACGTTCCGGCGTTTCCCGCAATCCCTCTCGCGTGGGATCTTCTCCGAGCAAGACAATGAGCTGCTGAATCAAATCCTTTATGGCCGGATTCTCCTGTGCGATGCGAACCGATTTATCCGTATTGTGTACCATTACGGTATCTCCAAAAACTTCGGATAGGTTGTGAGGTTCCGGCACCCGTTCTCCTCAACGAGGACCATATCTTCTATTCGAACGCCGCCGATATCGGGGTAGTAAAGCCCTGGCTCCACGGTGACGACTTCTCCTGTTTGCAATTTCCAATCACGGGAATTAATCCCGGGCGGCTCATGGATATCGAGCCCAACGCCATGCCCGGTCCCGTGAAAAAATCCCTGCATCCGGCCTTCGACCCTACCCGTATGATATCCACGCGCTTCAAACAGCGCGGTAATTTCTTCATGAATCGCGCGGCCGGAAACGCCGGCACGCACCCGTGAAATCCCCAGTTCCTGACCCTCTAAAACCGTATCGTACATTTTTTTCAAGCGGTCTGATGCAACCCCTTTCACAACCGTGCGACTCATATCGGCAAAATAACGGGTTTCAATCGACCGGGGAAAGATATCAAACACAATCGCCTCATTCGCGCGCAATGGCCCCTTCCCGACCTGATGGGGATCACAGGCATCAATCCCGCAGGCAATAATCGAATGTTGCGCAAGGCACCCTTTTTCCATGAGTTTGAGATGAAGCCGTTGTCGTAAAAGCTCCGACGTGAGTTGTTTGCCCTCATGATAGAGATACCCGTTTTTAATCTGGGCGATGCGAAGCAGGTTAAACAGGTCATCAACGGCCTCTTCCGTCGCAATTTGTGTTGTTCGAATCGCATCGACTTCCTCGTTCGTCTTAATTGAGCGCTGCTCGAAAAAGGGTTCTCGCTTAATCGCAAGTTGGTACCCTGCCTTGCGAAGGGCGTCTCCAAGCTCAATGGGGAACGAACCGGGAACGGTAATCTCCGATACCCCTCGCTCTTTTAGAAGGACAGAGACCACGTCTATTGTCGTTGGCTTTTGGTTATTTGTTTTCGCCTTTTCTTCATAATCGGAATAAGACAGGACTTCATCGACCTTCGATTGAAGACGGGCACGATCGACCTCCAGATCGCTCATCAACAGAATAGACTTCCCTCCGGCCTTCAAATAAATAAAATCGTCCGGCGCGAGGAACCCGCTGGCATAATAGATATTGGAGTTCACCTCGCTTGCGTCAATTAAGAGAAGGTTATC
>CAZSME010000027.1:0-11083 GCA_964607665.1 uncultured Nitrospirota bacterium
CCTGGCGGCGTCCATCGTAATGGAACGTTTGATGCTGAAGCTTTGCCAATCCGAGACGTCTCCCATAACCGGTATGGGGTATGCCGCGCCACCACGGATGCGTGGACTGTTGTGATATCGCGAATCGGGACATCACCCGTATCACGGCAGACGGCTGATGATGCCTTATTTTTTTGCGGAGAGCAGGCTGGCCTTACGGGTCAGGCGAGATATCTTTCGGGAGGCTCGCTTTTTTGGAATCACCCCTTTGGAGGCCGACTTTGCCAGCGACGAGATGGCGGCCGTCAAAGCGGTTTGGATCGATTCCTTGTTTTTCTCTGACAGGGCCTGACCGACTTTTTTAACGGCGGTTTTCATTGCCGAGAGGGCCGCCCGGTTTCGAGCCTGTCTTTTAACGGCCTGACGGGCCCTTTTTAATGCCGAAGGATGATTTGCCACGTGCGTTGCTCCTTATAATAACGAAGGCCGGATTGTATCCCACACAATAATGGAAAGTCAAGAAAAGGGCCCTGAAACCGACGCAAAGATTCTGGGTGCGGCCTCTGTCGTTGCGGTGGGAACCTTTTTAAGCCGGATTTTAGGGTTTTTGCGCGATATGCTTTTCGCAAAAATCTTGGGGGCCACAATGGCCTCCGACGCCTTCTATGTCGCCTATCGGATTCCCAATCTTCTTCGTGAGCTTTTTGCCGAAGGATCGATGTCGGCCGGGTTTATCCCGGTGTTCACGGAATACCAGACCCAACGATCAAAAGAGGAGGCCGGCAAGTTGGTTCGGTCGGTCTTTACCGTTCTCTTCCTCGTTCTCACGGTCCTCGTGATCATGGGGATGCTTTTTGCGCCCGTGATCATCTCGTTTATCGCACCGGGATTTGCCAAAGACCCCGAGCAGTTTCAACTCACCACAACATTGACCCGGATCATGTTCCCCTTTTTGTTGTTTATTTCGTTTGCCGCATTAACGATGGGGATATTAAACAGCACGCGCCATTTTGGCCCACCGGCGATCTCCCCGGCTATTTTCAATATCGTGATGATCCTCTTTATCCTCTTTCCTTTTTATCCCCAGCCGGTCTTTATGGCAGCGGTTGGCGTTGTCGTGGGGGGACTGGCCCAGTGGGCCATGCAATTACCCACGGTGTATAAGGAAGGATTTTCTCTTTCCTTTCAAAGACCGATTTTTCCACTCCACCCCGGTCTGATGAAGATAACAAAACTGCTCGTGCCGGTGACACTGGCCCTATCGGTCACACAGATTAATATCCTGGTCAGCACCTCAATGGCCTCTCACCTTTCGGAGGGGTCGGTCAGCTATCTTTACTATGCGATGCGCCTGATCCATTTCCCATTAGGGATTTTTGGCGTGGCCCTATCCACCGCGCTTCTTCCCACATTATCGGTCCAGGCGGCTCGCGCGGATTTCACTGGTTTACGCCAAAGCTTTTCGTTTGGATTGCGATTAATCTTTTTTATTACAGTTCCTGCAATGATCGGCCTGACGCTTTTAAGGGTTCCGATTGTCCACCTCTTGTTTGAACATGGTGCGTTCGACCGTATGGCGACAGAAGGGACCGCACAGGCGGTTCTGTATTACGCTGTTGGTTTATGGGCCTTTGCCGCGGTACGGGTCGTTGTCCCTGTTTTTTACTCGTTACAGGATACAACAACCCCCGTAAAGGTGGCGATTCTTTCAATGGTTATCAATGTCATCTTGAACCTTGTTCTGGTAAAAGACCTGCAGCATGGCGGGCTTGCCCTCGCAACATCCCTTGCCGCAGCGTTTAATTTTTTATCCCTTGTCATTTTATTAAAGAAGAAAATTGGCCGGATCGATGCCGCCCGCATTGTCACGTCGCATCTAAAAGTCCTTTTGGCGTCATTGTGTATGGTTCCTATCGTGATGGGGGTTTCCAGCCTCCCTTTGTGGAATCAGCCCGGAAACGCAATACAAAAGTCTTTTTTATTAGCCGTTGCTATTATGATGTCTGCTGTTATCTATTTTCTTGTACAAGCCCTCCTAAAGAGCGAAGAGCTCCATTTCATAAGAAATACCATAAAAGCACGCATTAACAGCGCAAAATAGGGCCATTTAATCTATTGACTCTATATGTAGTACCATAGATATAGTCTTTTTATATCTTTGCATATTAAAAAAAAATATAGCTTGTCTATAAAAAATGCCTTGACAATGCTATTTCAATTTGCTATACAAATGTACATAGATATGTTATGGAAGAATTCAATGACATTACTGCAGGCTTGGGACAGCGAATCTCGCTTTACAAGACAAAACTACATGATCTTCAGAAAAAGCGGGACAAGATCGAAGATGAGATCAAGACCGTAAGAAAGTATCTGGAGCTTGCCGAGACGCTCTATCGCGTTGAGGCGGAGAAGGCAAAAGCGGCCTCCTCTATTGCCAGTGATGCGGGTGGAGAGGGGGTTGATGGGGAAAAAGGGGGAAAGCGCGAAAGTCTCGACATTATCCTGCTGGAGAAGACACGCTATTCCGGTCTGTCTGTACCGCAGGGGGCGTTTCTCTTGTTGAAGGAGGCAGGCAGGCCCTTACATGCAAAGGAGATTTATAACAAACTGACAGAGGGAGGGGTTCGAATTCGCGGGAAAACACCCATTACCTCGGTTGCAATCTCCCTGTCTCGTGACAAGCGATTTAAGAAGGCTGCGCCCAATACCTTTAAGCTTTTGGAGGAGCCGGCTGAAGGAACAAAGAACGTGACACCTTAAATTAGAAAGGGGGTGAGAGTCCATTGCCAGCAAAGAAACCAGCCAAGAAAGCAACGAAGAAGAAAAAGTAGTATCGTAGGAGCAAGAAAAAGACGGGGTACCAGGGTGAGCAATCACTCTGGTGCCCCTCTTTTTTTTCAGTAAACCTTACTCAACAGATCCCGCCCTGCAACAACCCCACACCACGCCACTTCGGAATCGATCGTTTCGGCCCAGACAAGTTGACGGCTAAATAGAGATAACGTATGATCAGACGTCTCTTGGACAATGCGTCTTAGAATGTTTTATTGACAGCGTCAAACAGATGGCAACTCATTACATTATTTTGACATCTGTTTTGGGAGAAAATACGATAACAATATGAAAAAAACATAAATTGAGACATTAAAAAGCGGCATAGTGGTTGCAGACACTGATAGACAAAGAGGAGATCGCACGAGCGATTTTCATAAAAAATAATTAAAGGAGGAAACGTTCCATGGCAGAAGAAAAGAAAGAAGAAGCGAAAGAGGAAGGCGAAGAGAAGAAGAAAAAGGGATTGCCGATCTTATGGATCGTCATTGGCCTTATTCTGGTGTTGGGCATTGGCGGTGCCGCCGCCTTCTTCTTGATGAAGGGAGAGCCGGAGAAAACCGCAAAGGTGAGCGGAAAAGACAAAGGCCATGCGGACAAGTCTGACGAAGAGGAAGAAGGACACGCGGAAGAAGAAAAAGAAGAGGAACAGGGCGAAGGAGATCACGGCGAAGAAGAGGAGGAGGGTGGCGAACACGGTGGAGCAGATCACGCGGAGGAGGAAGAGGAGGAGGAAGACGAGGGAGGACATGGCGGAGGAAGCGCAAACTGTCCCCACCCACCCGACGAAGGCGGTGGTGGCCATGGGGCCCCGGCAAAGGCCGTCGTTACCGACACCTTCCCTCTTGAGCCATTTATTGTGAACTTGTCGGGCGAGGGGGATGTGAAGTTTCTTAAAGTCACCGTGAAGTTAAAGCTGGCAGACCCCGAATGCACACGTTTCGTGGAGCCCCATGTCGCTGAAATGCGGGATAGCATTTTAATGCTTCTCTCCAGCAAGGACTATGAAATGATTCGAACGGTTCAGGGCAAGATGGAGCTGCGAGATGAAATCCTGGAACGTGTTAAAACAATCGTAAGGAAAAACAGGGTAAAAGGGGCATTTTTTACAGATTTCGTTGCGCAATAAGGGGAGCTGGGAAAACGGGAGTGGAACGGAGCACACCCGTTTGTGATCCAGCGATCAAGAAACGGTGGAAATAGGCTCTAGCGATGGACGAGAAAATACTCTCTCAGGATGAAATGGATGCCCTCTTAAAGGGGGTGCAAAGCGGCCAGGTGGATATCCAGGCGCCCCCGAACCCCACCGTCGGTTTTCGTACCTACAATATGACCAACGTGCCTCACTATCAACGCCTTACCCCGGTCAACACGCTCAAAATCGTCAACAATCGGTTTACGCCAAACTTCCAGGCGGTGATGACACGAACCTTTCGTAAGCAAGTAACGATTACACCCACCGTTGTGGAACTGATCACATTTGAAGAGTTTGTCCAAAAAGTGGCTCCGATGAGCAGTATCAATCTTTTAAAATGTGAACCGTTAACCAACACGGTTTTCCTGATCGTGAGCGCCAACCTGGCCTATCTTCTGATGGAACATTTTTTTGGAGGCGGCACGAAACTGCATGCGAAAAATGAAGGGGATTACACCCCTATTGAAAAAAGGTTTATTCAAAAAATCATTGATCTTATCATCCGAGAGATGCAAAGCGCGTGGCAGCCGGTCTATCCGGTGAAACTCTCCTTTATTCGATCCGATTCCAGCAAAAAATCAATGGCCATCTTATCTGAAAAAGACCGGATGGCAACCGCCGGGTTTCGACTGGATATCGAGGGAACCGGAGACGAAATTCTGCTCTGTTTTCCGTCTTCTGCCTTTGAGCCGCTCCGCGAAAAGTTGTATGGCGGCCCGCAAACGGAGGCGGTGGTCCAGACGGCAAAATGGGAAATGGGGTTAAAACACCACTTAATGGACGGACCGGTCCATCTTTCAACGTCCATGGGCAGTGCGATGCTAACGGTTCCGGAGATCGTCGGGTTGGAAGTGGGCGATATCATTATGCTCAATCAATCGGCTACCGATGATCTGGATCTGGAGGTTGAAAAAACCGCGAAGTTTCGTGGTCGACCCGGGGCGTATAAAGACAAGCGGGCCTTTCAGATCCGCTCTGTAATTAAATAAAAAGGGGAGGGCAGATGGCAGACGAAACAGCAACAGAGACTAGTGGCAGTGTGGAAACCGCTCCAGAGGCAACACCTCCGGGAACGCCCAAAGAAACGGGAACGCGCGAAGGAAAGGCCAAACTCGCGACCTTTCCTGAGTTCGAGCAAAAACCGGTTATACAAGGATCGGGTAACATGAATCTTCTGCTGGACGTTCCCCTCAAGATTTCGGTCCAGCTGGGCAGCACAAAAATGTTGATTAAAGACTTGTTGCGCCTCGGTCAGGGATCGATTGTGGAGTTGGAGAAGAGCGCGGGGGACCCGATGGATATCCTGATTGGTGAGAAACTGATCGCCCGGGGCGAAGTGGTCGTTGTGAACGACATGTTCGGTGTTCGGTTGACCGATATTATCAGCCCAACGGAGCGCATTGAAACATTAAAGCAGTAGGAGGATCGATGGACGCATTATTCAGCGCGCTTAAAATGGGAGGTTCGCTCCTGATTGTACTGGGGGGCATCGTGCTAACGGCCTACCTGGCCAAACGGTTTCTCTATCCCCGGTTGGGACTCAAACAATCTCCGATACAAATCCTGGCCACATCGTATCTTGGCGCGAAAAAAGAGATCGCCTTAATTGAAGTGGGAGGGGTTTTTCTGCTTGTTGGCATTACCCCCAACCAGATCTCGTTACTGACACAAATGGAACGATTCCCACTACGGGCTGTGGAAGGAGGATCGCGGTGAAACCGGCATGCGTTCGTCCTCTCGCTTTGCTCGTTGCCGTCTTACTCCTTTTCATTGGGGTCGGGTCGGTTCGGGCACAGCCGAGTATCCAGGTCGTGCCCACCTACCAACAACAATCCGGGGGGGAGGGGGGACTCGGTGGGCTCGTGACACTCAATGTGGGCGAAATGGACAAGCCGCTTTCGGTTGGTGTCCAAATCGTCATCGTATTAACGATTCTCTCTCTGGCACCGGCGATCTTCATCATGATGACCTCCTTTACCCGGATCGTAGTCGTCCTTTCATTTTTAAGGCAATCCCTAGGAACACAGCAGGCGCCACCCAATCAGGTCCTCATCTCGTTGGCCCTGTTCTTAACCCTTTTTGTAATGGCGCCCGTCATCCACACAATTAATACCGAGGCGTTGCAGCCGTATCTTGAGGAACGCATTACACAGCCGGAGGCGTTGAAACGGGCCTCCAAGCCGATTCAAGCCTTTATGATGAAGCAGGTGCGGGAGAAAGACCTAAGCCTGTTTGTTGAGATCGCGAAACTACCGCGACCGAAGAATCAGGCCGATATTCCGATGCATGTTCTGATTCCGGCATTTATGATCAGTGAGCTGCGGATCGCGTTTCAGATCGGATTTTTGGTCTTTCTGCCCTTTCTGATTATCGATATTGTGGTCGGATCGGTCTTAATGTCGATGGGGATGATGATGCTTCCACCGGTCATTATCTCGCTCCCTTTTAAGTTGATCCTGTTTGTCCTCGCGGACGGCTGGTATCTCATTGTCGGATCGTTGGTTAAGAGTTTTGGATAAGGGAGGCGACCCGCCGGGTCGCCCCGACCTCTCTATCCCTCCCCTTCCAATGGGAGGCGAGGTGGGGATGGGTTGAAAGGAATAGACGATGTCGCCGGAACTGGTCATTGAACTCGGGCAACGCACGATTGAAACCGCGCTGTTTTTGGCCGCGCCCCTCCTCATCTCAACGCTGATCATCGGACTGATTGTCAGCCTGTTTCAGGCCGTCACGCAGATCAACGAGGCCACCTTAACCTTTTTACCGAAGATTTTAGCGGTGGCGATTTCACTCGTCTTCTTTTTTCCGTGGATGTTATCGCTGATTATCGGCTTTACCACGAATCTCTTTCAGAATATACCGACCTATATTCGGTGACCGTATGGACCCTATTGCGTTTTTTATCGAATCGATATGGAAGCATCAACTGGCCTTTCTTTTTGTCCTGGCCCGGGTCGCGGGTTTTACGACCGCCCTCCCCTTTCTCGGCGGGGAGGCGGTACCCGGCCAGATCAAGGCGTTGTTCGCGCTTTCGATGGCGTTTGTTTTATTCCCGATCGTGACGGTTGTGCCGCCCGCCCTCCCGCTCTCCCACTGGACCATTTCGTTCGGAATCTTTTCAGAAATCATGATCGGTTCCATCATTGGATTTGGCACCCGGCTGATCTTCGCGGCGGTCGATCTGGGTGCAGAAGTCGCCGGGGTGCAAATTGGCTTTGGTCTGGCCAACGCGTTTGATCCGGTCTCCAATCAGCAGGTCTCGTTAACGCGCCAGATTTATGTGACCATCGCCTTTTTGGTCTTTCTGGCCATCAATGGTCACCACGCGGTTTTACAATCGATGGTCAAAAGTTTTGAGGTTGTTCCCTCCACCGGATTTTATGTCGATGGGCCGCTGATGGAACGGGTCCTTCGGATGGGATCGGATATCTTTACGCTCGCGCTGAAAATCGCGCTCCCCGTTACGATGGCATTGCTTCTGACCCAGATTGCGCTGGGGGTCCTCTCCCGGGTGGTTCCGCAAATTCAGGTTTTCCTGTTCAGCTTTCCCCTCACAATTGGAATCGGCCTGTTCATCTTCGGATCTTCTCTCTCGTTGTTTGTGGCCCTTCTGAAAGACCATATGGGCGGACTCGGGTTTAAGATGTACGACCTCCTGATCCTGATGAAACAGGCGTCATAAGGAATTAAAATGGCTGAGGAACAACACGAACGAAACCTACCGGCAACCCCACGACGGCGGGAAGAAGCGCGCGAGAAGGGCGATGTCGCGAAATCGCGTGAGATGATCTCCGCCGCGCTGATTCTCGGCGCGGCCCTCTGGCTCTATGCCATGGGCCAGACCTCCGCGATGCAATTGGTTAAGATGAGCGCGGCCAGCTGGTCGTCCATTTTAGTCTCCCCGATCACGCAACACGGAATATACGACCTGATGGTCAACACCTTAACAAACACCCTGGGGCTTTTACTGCCGGTGGCGGTCTTCTTCAGCGCGGTCGCGATTTTTTTCTCTCTGGGTCAACACGGCTTTCTCTGGACCGGAAAGGGGTTAACCCCCGATTGGAGCCGTATCAACCCCGGCGAGGGGTTGGGCCGTCTTTTCTCAATCCCCTCCCTTTTTGAATTTGCCAAGACCCTTGTAAAGTTTCTGGTCATCGGTTTTGTCGTCTACAACGTCACCGAGGCCGAGCTGCCTGCCGCAGTCGTTTCGATTCAGCTCGCCCCCGATGCAATGTTGCCCGAGATGGCCCGTATTATTGTTCGACTCCTTTTCCTCACCGGTTTGATCGTCGCGGTGATTGGCGCGGCCGACTACGGGTTCCAATACTGGGAACATGAGAAAAAACTCCGAATGACCCGGCAGGAGATGAAGGAAGAGATGCGGCAGACCGAAGGGGACCCGTTGATCCGATCCCGTATTCGAGCGATTCAGAAAGAAATGGCGCATAAGCGGATGATGGCGGAAGTGCCGAAAGCCGCGGTCGTTATCACCAACCCGACCCATCTGGCGATTGCGTTACAATATAACGCCGAGGAGATGACCGCGCCGCGTCTGGTCGCAAAGGGGGCCGGGTTGATGGCCCAACGGATTCGTGACGTGGCCCGGAACCATGGCATTCCGCAGGTTGAAAATAAGATCGTGGCGCGCGCCCTTTTTAAAGAGGTGGCGTTGGGAGACAGTATCCCGTCCAACCTGTATCGCGCGGTCGCGGAGATCCTGGTCTATGTCTACCAGTTTCGGAAGGTGCAAAACGGATAAGGTGCATTATGGCAGCAGACGCAACAACAGATAGAGCCAGTGGTTTTCAAAACGCCGATGCGGTCCTGAGTCTCGGCGTTGTGGCGGTCTTGTTGGTCATGATCCTTCCGCTGCCCCGCTTTCTGGTTGACCTTTTGCTTGCGTTTAGTTTCTCGTTGTCCCTTTTGATCCTGTTCGTCTCGATGTATGTCCTTCGCCCCGTTGATTTTTCCACCTTTCCATCGGTTCTCCTTTTCGTGACCCTCTATCGTCTGGGACTGACGATTGCGACAACACGGCTGATTTTATTGCATGGCCACGAAGGGATGGATGCCGCGGGCCAGGTGATCAAATCGTTTGGGAACTTTGTTGTGGGCGGGAATTACGCGGTCGGCACCATCGTGTTCACGATCTTAGTCGTGATTAACTTTGTGGTCATTACCAAAGGCGCCGGCCGCATCGCCGAGGTCGCGGCCCGGTTTATGTTGGACGCGATGCCCGGAAAACAGATGAGCATTGATGCCGACTTAAATGCCGGGCTGATTGATGACAAAGAGGCACGGCGGCGGCGGGCTTCCATTTCAGAAGAGGCCGATTTTTATGGGGCGATGGACGGCGCCAGCAAGTTTGTTCGCGGTGACGCGATCGCGTCCATCCTAATGATTATCGTCAACATTATCGGCGGGTTGAGCATCGGCGTCATTCAAAAAGGATTGCCGATTGCCGAGGCCGCGGCCAACTATACCCTGTTGACCATTGGCGAGGGGCTTGTGACCCAGATACCGGCCCTTTTAATCTCAACAGCCGCCGGTATTGTGGTCTCCCGTGCCGCCGCATCGGCAAACCTGGGCGCAGAGGTCACACGACAAATCATGTCGCATCCCCGCGCCATTATTGGCGCCGCGGGGATTATTAGCATGATGGGTCTGATTCCGGGACTGCCCCATTTAGCCCTCCTTTCGCTGGGCGCGGCCATGGGCTATGTGGGCTATTCCGCGGACCGGACCCAAAAAGAAGCAGAACGGCTCAAGCTGCGGGAAACACAGAAGCCACCGAAGCTTCCAGAAAAGATCGAGGGGATCGTCCCGCTCGATCTGATGGAGCTTAATGTCGGATATGGCCTCATCCCGCTGGTCGATGAACGACAGGGGGGAGAGCTATTACGGCGCATTACCGCCTTGCGGAGCCAATTGGCGATGGAGTTGGGATTCCTTGTTCCTTCGATACATATCCGAGACAACCTGCAGCTCAAACAAAATGAGTATATGATTTTGATTAAAGGGGTGGATGTGGCACGGGGTGAACTGTTACAAGGGCATTTCCTTGCGATGAATCCCACCGGAATGGATAAGGGGATTTCGGGCGTCACAACAAAAGAGCCCTGTTTCGGACTTCCGGCCATCTGGATCGCACCCGAAGAAAAAGATCGGGCCCAAATGGCCGGCTATACGGTTGTTGATCTTCCCTCGGTCCTGGCAACCCATATTACGGAAGTGGTCCGCAATCACGCACACGAACTGTTAGGACGACAGGAGACACAGGCCCTTTTAGATCAATTCAAAAAAGAGGCTCCGAAGGTGGTGGAAGAGCTGGTTCCCACGTTGTTGTCGTTAGGTGCAGTGGTGAAGGTGTTGGGAAACCTGCTCCGAGAGCGGGTGCCGATCCGAGACCTTCGTACCATTTTAGAAACACTGGCCGATTACGCGACCGCAACAAAAGATCCGGATACCCTGACCGAATATGTTCGGCAGGCCCTGTCCCGAACCATTACCCGGCAGTACCAGGCCGCGGATCGTTCGTTGCCGGTCATCAACATTGACCCCCGTCTCGATCAACAACTTGCCGCAGCCATTCAGCAAACACAACAAGGCACGTATCTTGCTCTAGATCCGTTGGTGGCGCAGAAGGTCTTTATTGCGATACGACATGCGGTGGAACGGGTGACCCTTCGTGGGATTGCCCCCGTGCTTTTGTGTTCCCCAGGGATACGGCCTCATTTGCGAAAATTGGTTGAACGAATGTTTCCGAATCTGGTTGTTCTTTCGGTGAATGAAATCGCACCACAGGCCCAACTGCAATCTTTAGAAACGGTGAGGGTGAACGATGCGGATTAAAACATTTGAAGCGTTTGGAATGTCCGAGGCCATTCAGGCCGTCAAGAACGAGATGGGTCCCAACGCGGTGATTCTCGAAACGCGTGAGGTGAAGAAAAAAAGCGGGACGTTCGGCCCCGTTGCGCGACCGATGGTCGAGGTGGTTGCGGCAACCGATCTGACCGCGGCGGAAGAGGCGGCCCTTTTGAAACCGATCGCCTCCCCGCCCCCGCCCCCGCCTCC
>CAZSME010000028.1:0-3105 GCA_964607665.1 uncultured Nitrospirota bacterium
ATGACCTATCCGCTGATTGGCAATTATGGTGTAAATCCCAACGACATGGAATCGAATCGGATTTGGGCCGAAGGGTTTATTGTCAAAGAATATACGGAACATCCCAGCAATTGGGCGGCCTCCGAGCCGCTGGGTGTAATGCTGAAACGGCACAAAACCGTTGCGATCGATCAGATTGATACCCGCGCGTTAACCCGTAAAATTCGGAAAACCGGCGCGATGCAGGGGATACTCTCAACAGAGCGATTTGATCAAACCGCCCTGCTTGAAACACTGCGAAGGGCGCCATCCCTTGTTGGACAAGACCTCGTTTGCAAAGTGAGTTGCGACAAAGCGTACTCATGGAACACGAAGGGGAAATTTCATGTTGTCGCGTACGACTTTGGAATCAAACAAAATATAGTTCGGATGCTCGAACAGCGTGATTGTCGGGTTACGGTGGTTCCGGCCCGGACATCGGCAAACGAGGTGATCGATATGAACCCGGATGGAATTGTCTTATCGAACGGCCCGGGAGACCCGGAAGTGCTTTCCTACGCCATTAAAAATACGGCCGCACTGCTAGATCAGAAACCGATTTTGGGGATCTGTTTGGGACATCAGATTTTGGGTCTTGCGTTGGGGGGGAAATGCTATAAGCTCAAGTTTGGGCATCACGGCGGAAATCATCCGGTGATGGATATCACAACCAAAAAAATTCAGATCACCGCGCAGAACCATGGGTTCGCGGTCGATCCTCAGTCGGTTGCAAGAGAGATGGAGGTGACCCATATCAATCTGAATGATGAAACGGTTGAAGGGATGCGGCATAAATCGTTACCGGTTTCTTCATTTCAATATCACCCGGAAAGCTGTCCGGGGCCGCACGACGCACAGGGTTGTTTTAGCGGGTTCATGAATAACATGAGGCGAAATGTAATGTGATATGGAGGACACAATGAAAAAAATTGTTCTGCTGCTTCTGTTCACTGTTTTGCTATCGGGGTGCATCGTTAATCTTTCTCTCTTTCCGGAATTGCAGCCGCTTCGGGAAACGGTTTTGGAGGGGAGCGGAAAGGAGAAGATTCTTTTGTTGAATATCTCCGGGGTCATTTCAGAAGAGCCGGGGGATGGGATTGTTGCAGAACCTGACATTATTGCCCGCGTCAGAGAGGAGCTGATCAAGGCGCAGCTGGATAAAAAAGTCCGGGCGATTGTGCTGCGGGTTGACAGCCCCGGCGGAACGGTTACGGCGTCCGATCTGCTCTATCACGAAATCATGCAGTTTAAGGAAAGGACCGGAATAAAAGTAATCGCATCCATTGGCGGGATTGGCGCTTCGGGGGCCTACTACGCGGCGATGGCCTCGGATCGGATTGTCGCGAATCCAACGGCGATTATTGGAAGCGTTGGCGTGATCATGCTGCATTTTAACCTGGAGGGTCTTCTGGAAAAAATTGGTGTCGGTGCCGATGCGATTAAGTCGGGTTTGCATAAGGATACCGGATCGCCCTTTCGAAAAATGTCTCCGCAGGATCGTCAGATTTTACAGGGAACCATCGATACCCTGCAGGAACGCTTTTTAGAGATGGTGGTCAAAGGGCGAAAAGAGATGACTCCGGAACAGATTAAACTCATCTCGGATGGCCGAATCTTTACATCGGCAGAGGCCAAAAAACTGAAGCTGATTGACCAGATCGGTTATCTGGACTCGGCCATTGCGTTGGCCCGGCAAGAGGCCGGACTGACCGAAGCGCGGGTGGTGACCTATCGCCGTCCCCATCAGTACATCCATAATATCTATTCCAAGGTCGCATCGCTCTCCGATCCGTATGCGACATGGAAAATCGATCCCAAAGCCCTTTTGAAAGGACGCTCCATCGACTTCTTTTACCTCTGGCTTCCGTGAATTGAAATGCCGAAACGAACCGACATACAGAAAGTCTTACTCATCGGCTCCGGCCCGATTGTTATCGGACAGGGGTGTGAATTTGATTATTCCGGGACACAGGCCTGCCGCGCGTTAAAGGAAGAGGGCTACTTTGTTATCTTGGTCAACAGCAATCCGGCAACCATCATGACCGATCCCGAGATGGCCGATCGTACCTACATCGAGCCGATCACCGTTGAGATGCTGGAAAAGATTATCAAACAAGAAAGGCCCGACGCCCTTTTGTCCACGATGGGTGGACAGACCGCGCTCAATATGGCCACCGCCCTTTTTGAGCAGGGGATTCTGAAAAGATACAACGTCGAACTGATCGGCGCGAAATATGAATCGATTCAGGCCGCGGAAGATCGCGCGATATTCAAAAAGAAGATGGAGGAGATCGGATTATCGGTTCCCAAAGGAGGCGCGGTAAAAAGCCTGGATGAGGCGATCGCGCTTCATATTCCGTATCCGGCGATTATCCGCCCTTCCTTTACGTTGGGAGGCGGCGGCGCCAGCATTGCCCATACCCCGCAGGAGTTTGAAACGGCGGTTTTGGCCGGTATCGCGATGAGCCCCATCGGTGAAGTATTGGTTGAACAATCGATTTTGGGCTGGAAGGAGTTTGAGCTGGAGGTGATGCGGGATAAAAACGACAATGTCGTGATTGTCTGCTCGATTGAGAATATCGATCCGTTGGGGGTGCATACCGGTGATTCGATTACGGTGGCGCCGGCACAGACGTTGACCGACCGGCAATATCAGACAATGCGGGACGCGGCGATTCGGATTATCCGCGCGATTGGCGTGGAGTCGGGGGGATCAAACGTCCAGTTTGCGATTCATCCAAAAACGGGGCAGATGCAGGTCATCGAAATGAACCCGAGGGTTTCCCGAAGTTCGGCATTGGCTTCCAAAGCGACCGGTTTCCCGATTGCCAAAATCGCCGCGAAGCTTGCGGTGGGAATGACACTCGATGAAATTAAAAATGATATTACCCGTGCCACGCCGGCCTGTTTTGAGCCGACGCTGGATTATGTTGTCGTGAAGATGCCGCGATTCGCGTTTGAAAAATTTCCAACGGCCGATCCGACGCTAACGATCAAGATGAAATCGGTTGGCGAGGTGATGGCGATTGGACGCAACTTTAAGGAGGCGCTTCAAAAGGCCAGCCGATCCCTCGAAACCGGACAGGA
>CAZSME010000028.1:3205-5528 GCA_964607665.1 uncultured Nitrospirota bacterium
GGCGCGGAGTTTGAGGCCAACACCCCCTACTTCTATTCCACATACGATCAGGAGTGCGAAGCCTGCCCAACCGATCGGGAAAAGGTGATGATCTTGGGGTCCGGCCCCAATCGGATTGGACAGGGGATTGAGTTTGATTATTGCTGTGTCCATGCCAGCTTAGCGCTTCGAGAACTGGGATACGAATCGATCATGGTGAACTGTAATCCGTCAACAGTCAGCACCGATTACGATACGTCGGATCGGCTTTATTTCGAACCGCTGACGTTTGAAGATGTGATGCATATCGTTGAAAAAGAACGGCCGATGGGGGTCGTGGCACAGTTCGGCGGACAGACACCGTTGAAGCTGGCGGTTCCACTCTCCGAGGCCGGCGTGAACATTCTAGGGACATCGCCCGATGCGATCGATCGCGCGGAAGATCGAGAACGGTTTCGAGCATTGATCGAACAACTGGGCTTGCGGCAGCCGGAAAGCGGCCTTGCAAGCGCTCTGGACGAGGCGGTCGTCCTTGCTAAAAAAATAGGGTTCCCTGTTTTAATTCGTCCTTCCTATGTGTTGGGTGGACGGGGGATGAAAATCGTCTATGACAACGATGACCTAACACAACAGATGAACCATCTCGATCTATTGAAAGTCCGCCTCGATAGTGGCCACCCCGTTTTAATTGATCAGTATCTGGAGGATGCCATCGAGGTGGATGTCGATGCCGTCTGCGATCAGGAAGGCGCGGTTTATATCGGCGGGATCATGGAACATATCGAGGAGGCCGGTGTGCATTCAGGAGATTCCGCCTGTGCCTTGCCGCCGATTTCACTAGCAGAGCCGATTCTAAAAGAAATTAAAGCGTGGACTGTGAAACTAGCAAAAGAGCTGGGTGTGGTTGGGCTGATGAATATTCAATATGCGGTGAAAGAGGAGCGGCTTTATATTTTAGAGGTGAATCCGAGGGGGTCTCGAACGGTTCCGTTTGTGAGTAAGGCGACCGGTGTTCCGCTGGCGAAGATCGCCATGAAGGCGATCATGGGGGTTCCGTTGGCGAAGATGCGCCTGCCCGTTTCGCAGCCGATACGCCACGTTGCGGTGAAAGAGGCGGTTTTTCCGTTCAAACGATTGGATGTCGATTCGATTCTAGGACCCGAAATGAAATCGACCGGCGAGGCGATGGGAATCGATTCCAATTTTGGAAAGGCGTATGCGAAGGCGCAGGCGGCTGCGGATAATATCATTCCAACAGAGGGGAAGGTCTTTCTTTCGGTAAAAAATAAGGACAAACCGCATATCGTTCCGATTGCCAAACGTCTTTTAGAATGGGGATTTCACTTGACAGCCACACGCGGGACAGCGGAATATTTAGCCCATCGCGGCATTTCGGTCGAACAGATTAACAAGGTGAAGGAGGGGTCTCCCCATATTGTGAATTGTCTCGAAAAGGGGGAGATACAGTTTGTGATTAATACCGTTTCCGATCGCGCGTCGCAGACCGATTCTTACTCCATTCGAAAAACGGTGCTGCATCGCGGTATTCCGTACTTCACCACAATCGCAGGCGCGGAGGCCGCGCTAAAAGGGATCGCCTCTCTGAAATCCGGAGAGATGGATGTGCAACCGTTGCAAGATTACTATAAGAAGGAGAAGGAGACAAGCGCATGAAGGTGCCGATGACCCCCAACGGGTATGAAAAGATTAAGCAGGAAATCGCACGAATTAAAAAGGTGGATCGCCCCAAAGTGATTGCGGATATCGCCGAAGCGCGCGCGCATGGCGATCTTTCGGAAAATGCCGAGTACGAAGCGGCAAAGCACAAACAGAGTCTTATTGAAGGCCGACTGAAGGAATTGGAAGGAAAACTGGCGGACGCGGAAGTGATTTCTCCGAACAACATTACGACGGAAAAGGTGGTCTTTGGCACAACGGTGCACCTGGTTAATTCCGAAACAAACGAAGAAAAAAAATATATGTTGGTGGGGATGGAAGAGGCCGATCTGAAGGACGGTAAAATCTCGGTGCAATCGCCGCTGGGCCGCGCACTTATTGGACATCGCGTGGGGGAGGTCATCAACGTGGTGACACCCGCCAAAACGGTTGAATATGAAATTGTCAAAATTACCGTGGAGTAGCGAGGACGAGTGAAGATCGAAGTAAATGGCCAACCTCAGGAGATCTTGCCGAAAACAAGTTTGATGGGGCTTCTTTCTCAATTAAAGATTGAGCCAGCACGGGTCGCGGTGGAACACAATTTGATCGTGGTGGATCGAAAACAGTTTGACCATCTCTTCCTGCAAGAAGGGGATAAAATCGAAATCATCAACTTTGTCGGCGG
>CAZSME010000028.1:5628-7182 GCA_964607665.1 uncultured Nitrospirota bacterium
GAGGAAAGAAAATGGACATCATCGATCGACCCCTTATCATTGATGGCGTTGAATTAAAATCGCGTCTGATTGTGGGGACCGGCAAGTACGCTTCCTTCGAGGAAAACAAAAAGGCGGTCGAAGTCTCTGGGGCCGAATGCGTGACCGTTGCGGTGCGCCGAGTCAATATCCTGGATCGCTCACAAGAAAACCTGCTCGATTATATTAATCCAAAGATATACAAAATACTTCCAAATACCGCCGGATGCTATACCGCGGAAGAAGCGATTCGCACGGCCCGCCTTGCGCGCGCCGCAGGGATTACCAACTGGGTAAAACTCGAGGTGATTGGGAGTCCCAAAACCTTGCTGCCAGATAATGAAGCGTCGCTTGAGGCAACACGGGTTCTCGTCAAAGAGGGGTTTGTGGTCTTTCCCTATATGAGCGATGATCCAATCATGGCTAAAAAACTTCAGGACGCCGGCGCCGCGGTTGTGATGCCGCTGGCGGCCCCGATTGGCTCCGGACTGGGGATTCGCAATCCTTATAATATCCAGTTGATCATGGAGGCGGTTTCAATTCCGGTGATCGTGGACGCGGGGGTGGGCACGGCATCGGACGCGGCGATTGCGATGGAATTGGGCTGCGACGGCGTATTGATGAACACCGCAATCGCGGGCGCAAAACATCCGATTCAGATGGCTGAGGCAATGAACTATGCCGTAAAGGCGGGGCGTCTGGCCTATCTTTCCGGCCGCATTCCAAAAAAACGTTACGCGCAAGCGTCCAGCCCCATTGAAGGCATGATCGAGTAGGCCCCCACGGGGGGCGGCGAATGGACCGGCCTCGTTGGGGGCGCAAGGCGCCCTGCCAACGAACAGCTCCCGTTGGTCGCTGTGCTTTCTCCTCTCCTAAGTCTTCTCTTTATGCGCTATGTCTGAAATTGATTTTAAGCTCTACCTGATAACCGATCGCAATCAAACTGCTGGAAGACCACTCCCAGAAATAATTCGAGAAGCCGGCGAAGCCGGTGTGCAGGCTGTCCAGTTCCGCGAAAAGGATCTATCCCTCCGAGAACAGCTTGCCCTGGCCGATACGATTCATACGATTGCGAAACAGTATGCTATGAAACTCTTTATCAATGATCGGGTTGACCTTTGTCTTGCAATCGATGCCGACGGCGTCCATCTTCCCGCAAGCGGTCTTCCGGTTCATCTGGTGCGAAAGCTGTTAGGCACGCGGAAACAGATCGGTGTTTCCTGTCACGCGCTGAAGGATGTTTTGCAGGCGGAAGCCGAAGGGGCCGATTTTGTGGTCTTGGGCCCGATTTACGATACGCCATCAAAACGAGCATATGGTCCTCCGTTAGGAATCGATTATCTGCGGCAGGTCCAACAAGCGGTTCGCATTCCGGTTTTTGCGATTGGCGGAATTGGGGAGGAGAAGCTTTCAGAACTTTTTGAGGCCGGGGCAGACGGCGTGGCCATGGTCTCTTATATTATGGGCGCTCCGAACGTTCGGGAACGATGCCGCGCTGTTCTGGATATAATGAAGTGCCGCCAAGACCGAAGAAAG
>CAZSME010000028.1:7282-11075 GCA_964607665.1 uncultured Nitrospirota bacterium
CCCGACTATCACGAGAGATGAACGCTATAATGTCACGCAAGTCGTCGCGAGAGGCTGGAGACCAAACGAATGTGTAAGCCATGAGGCCAATTGCCTTTTGATCTCCTCATGCGGAATCCCCTCACCGCGGTCGAGTTGATCAAAACCTCTCTGGACTGCAGCCATGAACTCGATATGGTCTGCAATCTCGTCCAGGGAACAGTTATCGGGCAACTTGCGAATGATTTCGAGAATACTCTCTTTCTGTGTCATGAAGACAGTATAGCCGCTTGTCGAATGCATAGCAAATAGGCCGTATAGTTACAGTATCTTGTGCCATACCTTGCCAAGACCTTGAACAGGATTTGCTAATGGATTTTGTGCTATCCCACTATTCTGATGCCGTGAACAACTCTTTGGCGTGGCGGCGTGTGGCGGGGGTAATCTCCACGCCGCCTAACATCCGTGCTAATTCCGATACCCGTTCCTTATCGGCTAGCTTCTTTACGGAAATGACAACCCGTTTATCCGAAAACTTCTTTTCGACCAAGTAATGATGATCGGCAAAGCGGGCGACCTGGGGAAGATGGGTCACGCAAAAAACCTGATGTTTCTTCGCGAGGCGGGCCAACCGCCTTCCCACCCGTTCGGCCACCGCGCCCCCAATCCCCGCGTCGACCTCATCAAAGACCAACGTCGGCGTTGGGTCTACATCCGTTAAAGCGACTTTCAACGCCAGCATCAGTCGGGACAATTCCCCTCCGGAGGCGACCTTTCCAATCGGCTTTAAGTTTTCGCCGGGCAAGGCCACTTGAAATTCGATCGCATCGATTCCGTCCTCGGAAAGCGGTTTTTGCTGTATTGCAATTGCAAACCGTGTCTTCTCCATCCCCAATTCGGGAAGCTCCTCTTTCACCTTTTTTTCAAACCGACCCACCGCCCCCTTTCGCGCTAACGAAAGGGCGTCGGCGTCTTTGGCAAGGGTGGAGGCCAACGCTTCAATCGATTGTTCTATTTGATGGAGACGTGCTTCGCCCTCTGAAAGAGCTGTCAACTCTTCTTCAATCTGATCTTTAAATTTAAGGATCGCCTCGATGGAACTACCGTATCTCTTTTTCAATTTCTGAATCAGATAGAGCCGTTCGGTTACCGCCGCGAGCCGCTCCGGATCGTGCGACACACGACTCATCCGATCTCGCAACAGGAGCGCCAATTCTTTTAATTGAATCTCGGCAGTGCTTAACAGATCGATTTCCGGATTAGCGTCTTTTGTCATCTGATCCAGATTTCGCAAGTGCCGTTCGATGGACTTGATCTGACTTAACACCCCTCCTTCTTCGGAAAGGGCGGCCTGCCCCGCTTCCAGCGATGACAAAATCGATTCCCAATTTTTAAGCTGATGCTCCTCCTGCTCTAACGCCGTATCTTCGTCCGGCTGAAGGTTGGCTTGTTGAATTTCGGAAAGCTGATGACGAAGGAGTTCCCCCTGTCGCCCTTCGTTGCCCAACTCTTTTTTCAACGCCGCGATCTCTTTTAACAGATCGGAACGTTTTTGATAATGGGCGTGGTACCGTTCCCGCTGGTCCAGCAGTTTTGCGTAGGCGTCGAGCAAAGAGAGTTGGCGGGCAGGGTCTGTCAGCAGATAATGATCGTGCTGTCCATGAATTTCGGCAAGCAATACGCCCACTTCCTTTAGTGCAGAGATGTTTGCGAGCGAGCCGTTGATGTAGGCCCGGCTTTTTGATGGAGACAATACCCTTTTGATGATCAGGGAATCCGGCTCCGGCGAATCCGGTGTAAGCTTCTCGGTCAAAACCGGATCAAAGCACGCTTCTAGAATCGCCTCGTCGGTCTCCTGGCGAATACTTTCAGAATCGGATCGTCCTCCAAGGATGAGGGATAAGGCCTCCACCAGAATCGATTTTCCGGCGCCGGTTTCGCCGGTAATAACACAAAGCCCTTCGGAGAAGGTCAGTGAGAGATGGTCGATGATCGCGTAATTTTTGAGTTGAATCTCTCTTAGCATTGTTGAGGCCGACCGGAGTGATGGGCCGATCGTACACCGGTTTTAGTTTAGCCGTCAACGCGCCGACTTCGAGAAAGGCTGTATTCCCCTTTATTCATTGCGTCTTATGCCCCGGAGAAATGGTCGAGGCGGGAAACGGCGACATCCGAGACAAACAAAACCCCCGGATAGCGATCAAAGAGCGGTCTTAATCCGGCCAGAATCGGTTCAACCTTTTCTTCCGTCGCCACGGTCATCAACATGACCAGACTATCCACTTCACTGAACATCGGATGAGCGGCATGAAGGCCGTGGTGGCCTTTCCCCGATATATTGTGGATGACGGTGTAGCCGGTTACCTTCATATTGTCGAGCATATCCGTCACAAACTTTAGGTGTTCGCCCGGAATGATTACCCGAATTTCTTTCATGGGATAAAGCTTCAATGTGCTCATTGATGTTCCTCCTTAAATAACTCCCCTAACCCCTCTTTGGAAAAGAGGGGAAAACCCCTCCCCTTTGTTAAAGGGGAGGCTGGGAGGGGTTAATATCATTTTTCGTTAAGAACCCACCCTTGTTTCGGAAGATACCGATAAAAACAGTTATCCCCCGGATCCAGGGCGACTAATTGTACCCATTCGTTGTCATAATAATGTTGCAAGAGTTGATGACGCGGGATGATCTTGTCTATTCGCTCCCGCGGGGCCTCGATCACCACCAAAAGCCGCATCGGTTCATGATACGGGCGCGTTCCGTTCATTACCGTTTCAGCGGAAAGCCCAATACGCAAATCACTCTCTGGCCCTGCCATTACACCAAATCGGCCCACCACGTTATGATAGATTTTACTCCCACTGCCGTAGATATTGTTATCCACTGTGGAAAAATAATGTTCCATGTTGATCCACTGCGCAACCACCTGGGGGCCGGTCATTATTATTTCCAACAACCGGCCAGACGCATCATCGCGATAGTCATACGAGTGGAGAAATGCGCGTCCATCTAACGCAATTTCCTGTGTGAGGGCACGGCGACCAATAATAAACGCCGCATTGCCCGAAAGCCCCCACTCCGGCCGCACCTGACTCCAATGGCCGCTCCATCGCACCGCCTCGCACGCTGCACGGGCAAGGGCGTTCGGCTGCTTTGCCTGAGGAAATTTGGCAAGTCGTTCTCGGCTGACTCGAAGGCCCGCCTCTTTCAACGCATGGATCAGCCGATCACTGTCTTTTCGATGGGTGGGCGGGAGGTCTTCCAGATCAAAAAAGCGTATGGCGTCGGTGGCCGTATTATGTTCCCCGGGAATGAAATAGGTATCGGATGGAATCCGAATTCCGTTTTTTTCAAGGCGTTCCCGAACATCCCGCCGATTGGCCATCGCAGCGAGTACCCGCGCGTTCGGCTCGCCGGAGTTTCCGCCGCACGCCCCGCAGTCTAACGCCGACTCATACGGGTTATTCATCACGCTGCTGCTATGTCCGCAAAAGAGAACCAATCGCGCGAAATTTTGGGTCAGCCCCATCATTCGGAGCGCCGTCTCCACCGTGAAGACCTGTTCCTCTAACGTAAAGCCGGTACGGGTCATCCGTTCCATTCGCGCAAAGACACCATGTGGGTTGATTCCGTGGCGATTTCGCAACAATTCGATAAAGCCAGTTTCTTCGTCTTCGGAAAGAACCGTGCCCTGCGGGGGCAACGCGTTTTGTAGGGGCGGTTCGCGAACCGCCCCTACTTCATCCAATGCACAAAGCCGAAAATGCTCCACTTGCTCCAGCGTAAGATTTCTCTCCCGATCACCGAACTGTTGTT
>CAZSME010000029.1:0-1939 GCA_964607665.1 uncultured Nitrospirota bacterium
CGGCGCATCGCTGATGGTGGATGGCGGGATCACCGCCGCGTATGTCACACCGGAGTAAGGCCTGTGTATACACAAGAGAACACGGTCCCGACTGCTTGTCCCTTGCCAAGGCCAATTTCACGCTGTATTCTGAAGGTGTGGTCGGAAAGCCCCTTGATGTGGCGCCGTTCGTGATATCAAGATGAGGCCAGAACCGGTTATGGATTATCTTTTCACGGCTCACGCCTGCTATGAAATGGAGCGGCGCGGGTTGAGCGAGGCGCTGATTCGCAAGGTGTTGGAATCGCCGGGACAACGCTGGGAGGTACGCCCGGGCAGACATCTGTTGCAATCCAGGATTTCAATGGGTCGTCCGCTTAAGGACTATCTGATTCGTGTGGTTGTTGATGTGAACAGGCATCCGAACGAGGTGGTGACAGTGTACCGGAGCAGTAAAATTGATAAGTATTGGAGGCAAGGGGCATGAAAATTTCCTACGATCAAAAAACCGATACGTTAAGCGTGGTGCTCAAAGAAGGCGTACAGGTATCCGAAAGCGACGAGGACAAACCGGGCGTGATCCTGGACTACGACGACAGGGGAGACCTGGTCTCCCTGGAGATACTCGATGCCTCGCAGCGCGTTACCGAGGCCAGTAAGATCGAGTTCGAGGCGGTGAGATAATGAGAATGACATCCAACAAGATACCCGTCTCGCTTCTTTCCTTTACAGGATAAATGTGGCCTGATATTGTGAATAGAGGGAGGCAGGATCGTGGATAACTGGAAGATAATCGGTATTATTGGGCTCCCTTTTTTTCTTGCCGCGGCATTTGGAATCTTCATTTTCGCGGAGGAAAAGAAACGGCCCGCCGTATCGAAGCCGATTGATACGATTGATATAGAAACCGCCCCTCCTGTTTCCCCTTCTCCCCCGGCGGCCGACACGTCTCCATCTACGCCTCCCCGTCCAACAGAGGGGGCAGTCGATCCAACCCCCGCTTCCCAACTCCTCGTACCCCAGGCGGTTCTTTCGCCCGAAGCGTCCTCTTCAGAGGGTGGGAGCAACAAGGCGCTTTACGAAACGCTCACCCTTCTGATCCAGAAAAATAAAGAGGAGGAGGCGATCGCGGTTTTACATGAGATCATTAAAAATGACCCGGGTGACGCGAACGCGCAAATATTTTTAGGCGAGCTTTATTACAAGGCGGATCAATTGCCGCAGGCGATTTCAGTGTGGGAAAAAATTTTGGAGAATGATCCGTCAAATAAGAGGGCCAGACATGACTTGGAAAAGGCGCAACGCGAGCAAACGGCCCAGGGGACGTTCCGACGCGAAGCGACCCGGCATTTTACGATCAAGTTTGAGGGGGCTGAAAACCGGGACCTCTATAAGACGGTTTTGGAGAATCTGGAGGAGGCCTACGGATCGGTCGGCCGGGCCCTTTCGTTCTACCCCACCGAGGAGGTGATCGTCTTTCTCTATACTGACCAACAGTTTTTTGATGTTACCCGCGCTCCATCCTGGAGTGGCGGCCGATTTGACGGGAAAATAAGGATGCCGGCGAAGGGATATGAGAATCGGTTGCCGCGACTTCGGGAAACCCTTTTCCATGAGTATGTCCATGCGGTTGTTCATCAGATTGTGGCACAGAAAGCGATGGGTAATCTCTCTCGAGTATCAGAAAAAGGTGGTGTGCGTCCACCCCAGTGGTTAAACGAGGGCGTGGCAATGTATCTTGAGCCCGGGGAGACAAAAAACGATTTCAACCGTTGGTTTAAAAATGAGCTTAAACAAGGTGCTTTTATTGATCTCCCGTATTTGCACGGCTCTTTCAGCCGCTTTACAAATAAGGTGTTGGTCGATATGGCTTATTCGGAAAGCTTTTCTGCCGTTCAATTTATGGTGGACCAGTTTGGCATTTATCGGCTCAAAAAGCTGTTGGAAAATCTGGGCCATG
>CAZSME010000029.1:2039-10935 GCA_964607665.1 uncultured Nitrospirota bacterium
GTGGACCAGTTTGGCATTTATCGGCTCAAAAAGCTGTTGGAAAATCTGGGCCATGCGAACAGTTTTGAGGAGGCGTTTTCCGATGCCCTTCTGATCTCCTATGAGGAGTTCCAGAAGCGGTGGAAGGAATCGCTCAAATCATAATTGCAGGATCAGGCACTTCGCCGATCCGCCCGACTTGATAAATTCCGAAAGGTCCGTCGGATGGATCGTAAATCCCTCGTCCATCAGTCTCTTCTCTAACGAAGCGCACCCCGCGTTGAGCACCACATCTTTCTTTATTACAATCGCGTTGGCCCCGAACCGTAACGCGTCTTCCTCGTTGATGGGAATCGGATGCGGAATCGACGTTTCGATGACCTTCTGTGACGCAGCGCTCAACGCGGGAGGGTAGTAGAGCACCCGTTCTGTGTCGAGCGGGCAAAAACAGGTATCCAGATGATAAAAGCGAGGATCAACCAACTCCAGCGGTTGTACCGTTCGATTCAGGATTTTTTCGAGCCACGGCCCAGCAGCCCGGTCGGTCCGTATGGGGTATCCGAGAAACAACGTCTCTCCCACCCAAAGGGCATCCCCTTCCCCTTCGAACGAAATGTCCGCAGGGGGAACGATTATTTCATATCCCTGTTGCCGAAACCAGGCCTCATGATAGGGGCTTTCCCGTTGACGCACGTCATGTCGGAACCGGCTGCTGATAAATCGGTTTCCGCTGACCAGACCGGCATTGGCCGTAAAGACCATGTCGGGCAGGCCGTCCATCGGTGTCAATGTCTCAAGGGTCACACCGATCTGTCGAAGCAGGCTATACAGGGACGACCATTGCTGTTTGGCTAAATCGAAAATGCTGTTTCGACTTTGGCTCATCCAGGGATTGATCTCGTAAAAAATCCCGTAATAATCAGAAGGACAAACTAGAAATCGTGTCATTAAACCGCACCTTATTTTTTGCCGCAATCGGTTTTATCCAATGCCGCTGCGGCGCCCCCTGCAATGATTCCACGTTGTGGGTGGTCTTCCAGTGACGCCAATAAGCCCAACATATCACATCCCTTCGTTCCCAATCTCCCCATATAATCGTAGTCGAACTGTTCCGGAGGCGTCGTCCCGTTCATAAGGCGGCCCCACTGACTGCGGACGGTGATCGGTGTGGGATGAAGTAATGGGGTGTTGATCAGAATCATGAGTAGCATCAACGTGACGGCCATGCCGATGTTAACGGGACGGACAACGCGCATCCATTCTCCCGTTCGGATCAGCGCGGAGACGGCATAACCGAAAACGTAAAGACCGATGATCGCCACGATGACTACCGCCCAGACCCGATTCATACTCCATCCATATTGCGCGATACGAAGAGAAAGGGCGTAACCCGAGAGGGCGGTGTAAATCGGGAGGGCCAGCAGGGCCGCCTGTATTCCCTCTCGAACCCAGGGGGTATAAGGCGGGGTTCCGGTTCCATCCTGATAAACCGTATTGAAAAGAAGGATCATCAACAGTTGCGGTATCAGCAGCAACAGTGTGGCATGGCCGGTATCCCAGAGCGGCTGCAGACCGGCCCAGACCAGTTCGATTAAAAAGATAAAGATCAGGGCGGACAACGCCGGCAGAAGGCTCCAAAAGAGGGTCAGGCAGATTAAGCGGAGAAAGGTGAGGGCCCTTCGATGGGTTCGTCCCAGCGAAAAGGTATAGCCTAAAATGGTTCCGATGATCGGGTAGAGCACCGTTTTCTGTATTGGCGGAAATACCACCCCCATCCGTTCAAAACGAGACACAAAAAGGATGAAAACACCCCAGAACATGAGGTTCACAAGGGATACGGTGATCAGGGTCAGCAGGTTGTTCCATGAATGAATAAAAAGATCGGCATACGAAAAACGGAACGCACCGAACTGAACCCATGTTTGCGCGAAAGGCAGGACCACAAACCATCCCACAAAAAGGGTGCAGATAAACGCAACGAGGATCGGCCCCCGTTCCAACGCAGTCAGCATCCCACCGGTGTAGAGGGCCAGTGGGATCAGCGTCAGGGTGAGGCTGGCCGCAAACAATCCGACGCGACGGTTATGACTATCAGAGAGCGTGAACTGCAGTGTGAATGGGATGACGATGACGAGCGTATACCCGGCCAGTTGTCCGGCGATTTTTGTAAACGGGAAGGTCTGACGCAGGATCAGATGGTTCAGCAGCAGGAACAGGCCGCCCTGTACCGCGCCGATTGCGGTATTTAAAAGAGGTATCGGGAGATTCATACCCTGGCCCGCTCCCTCTTATCCTCCCCCTTGAAGAGGGAGGGAAGGTGGGGGCTTCTAGTCCTGATCTAAAAACTCAAAGGTGTCGCGCCAGCCGCGGCCCTCCACCGGAAAATTTTTTCGGAGCGGGTACCCTTCCGTGTACTCATCCGGAAGAAGAATCCGTTTGAGCTCCGGGTGATTGTTAAACCGGATCCCCATCATGTCATACACCTCACGTTCTTGGTAGTTGGCCCCCTTCCAGACTGACGTGACCGAATCGATCGTACTGTCGGTCTCCGAAACACGCGCCTTCAGACGCACCTGATGCTTCTTCTGTATCGAAAAAAACTCGTAGATGATCTCAAACCGTTCCCGCTCCTGCGGGTCATCCACGGAAGAGATATGAATCGGATAGTCAAAGTCTAACGCTGGGTCGTCTCGAAGAAGCTGACAGACGGGAACAATCCCCTGCTTTTTAATATGAATGGAAAGATCGCCGCGAAAGCGTGTCGCGCCAATATAAAACGAGGGATAGGCCGTTTGCACCGTTTGCGCAATCGGGTGTCCGCCCCCATCCTCCATCCCGGCAGGAATTCTCATGCCTTAACCAGCACCTTTTTCTTCATGATCTGATCTTGGAGCCGCAATACCCCTTCGAGCAACGCTTCCGGGGTCGGCGGGCAGCCGGGGACATAAATATCCACCGGGATAAAACGATCAACCCCTTGGACGACTGCGTAGCTGTTATAGATATTCCCAGACGTGGCGCAGGAGCCCATCGAGATGACATATTTGGGCTCCGGCATCTGATCGTATACTTTCCGAATCACTGGGGCCATTCGACGGCAGACGGTTCCGGCCACAATCATCAGATCGGATTGACGGGGAGAGCCGCGAAAGATGCCGGCCCCAAACCGATCGATATCGTAACGCGAGGCGACCACCGCGATCATCTCGATCGCGCAACAGGCCAGACCAAACGTAAGCGGCCAGAGCGATCCCTTGCGTGCCCAATTGACGGCCTGATCCACCGTTGTCGTTATAAAGTTGGCTTCAAACTTGCCGGTTAGTCCCACTCTAACCCACCCTTTCTCCATGCGTAAATAAATCCCAGGACAAAAAGGGCAATAAAAATAAGCATGGAAACCAGCCCCATCAAACCGATTTTACGAAACGCGACGGCCCAGGGATAAAGGAAGATGATTTCGATGTCGAAGATGACAAACAAAACCGCAATAATATAGTAACGGGCCGGATACGGAATCCGCGCGTCGGAGATCGGCTCACTGCCGCATTCATAGGCAGAGAGCTTGTTCCGGTTGAACACGCGGGATTGAACAAAATGGCTCAGCACCAAGGTGCCGGCCCCAAAGAGCACCGCGGCAACAATAAAAATAAAAATAGGAATGTAACTGACGGGTGAGGCCTCCATCGTACGCAACCTCCTTTATTCAGGCGCATTTTCTCACGGGCCAACCGGCCTTGTCAAAACGGTTTTTCGCCGAAAGGGGTTCTGTTCTAGGCCGGTTTCGCGAGAAGGGCTCTGGCCTCGCGCAGATCAGGGAGATCGACTTTCGTATGGGTAAAGACGGGTAGGACTTCCGCAAGAAGCCGCTGGGCCTCATCGCGTTCGTCCGGATGGGTAGCGATTTGGGCCAGCACCACGGCGGCGCGGAGGATTCCCATCGGGGCCTTCTGCTGCTGGGCCATCTCGATGGACTTACGGATGCTTCGAATGGCCGCATCCGGTTGGGGCGATGGGAGGGCAAGAAAAAGCAACCCGCGCAGACGGTGAATCTCCCCTTCCCAAAAACGCTCCCCCGTTTTCTTGATACATTGCAGGGCCTCATCGGTACGCCACAATCCATCTTCGGCCCGTTTGGCACGAAGCAGCGCCTCGGCCCAGATGGCCAACTGGTAGGTTTGCGAAAGCCGCGCGCCGGCCCCGCGAAAGCCCCGTAAGCCCTGATCAATCATTGCGATGCCCGCCTCGATTTTCCCCTGCTCGGCCTCTGCCCATCCCTGAATGATCGATCCCAATGTGACCCAGAAGAAGCCCTGTTTCAGGGACAGCGCCACCTCCTCTTCCGACAGCGCCTGGGCCTCCTCTCTGTCGCGGCACATCTGACGCAGCCAGGCGGCAAAGTTGAGCGCGTAGGCCAGACTGAACGGATGCTGGATATGACGCGCGAGGGCCACCGCCTCGCGGCTGCGCTGCAACGCCTCATCGAGATGGCCCAGCTGCCACAGAACAAGTCCCCCATAGGCCAGGCCGCAGACACCGGCATCCTGTCCGGTCTGATTCGTGAACGAGCGATCACGTTGTGGGGAGTCCAGCACGATCACTTGGGACAGATGCTCTAACGCGGCGACGGGCCGTCCTTGGAAGTAATGGGTGAGTCCAACCGAAAAGTGCGCCTCCAAGAGTAAGTTCGCATCGTTCTTGGCCTGGGCCATGCGCAACATCGTCTGGGCCGTCTCCCAGGCTTGGTCAAACGCGGCCCGGACGACATAGAAGGCCCACAATCCCCACTGAATTGGAAAGATCTGCGGGGCATCACCCATGTCGCAACAGAGCGCACGGGCCCTTTCGAAGGCCTGTTCCACTTCGGGCGCGGCATACCCTTTTGTGGCCGACAGCGCGGGGCCAAGGCTCATCTGCGCGGCCAGCTCGCGATGCCGGTTTTCGGGTCTATCCGGCAGATCGGCAAGCAACTGAAGGGCGTGGGTGAAATGTTGAATCGCCTCAGCATTCGCCAATTTTTGGAGGGCGCGGCGACCCGCGCGCAGCCACCAGTCCACCGCCTCCGAGGCCTGCCCCCCTTCCGAAAAATGTTGTGCCAACCGCTCCGGCTGGTTTTCGGCCATCTCCGGAAAGCGTTCGATTAATAGATGGGCAACCCGTTGATGGTAACGATTTCGAACCGTCTTGAGCAGCGACTGATAGGCCACATCCTGAATCATCGCGTGCCGAAAGGTCGATATCGTGTCTGGATGCGCGCCTTGTTGAAAGAGCAGTTGCGCGTCAACCAGCCGCTCCAGCGCGTTATGTAAGGCGGTATCGTTCATCTTCGCAACCGCATGAAGCATCTCGTATGAGAATTGGCGGCCAATGATGGCGCCGATTTGCGCGACGGTTTTCCCCTCTCCCAGCCGATCCAGACGGGCCATCAGCGAATTGTGCAGTGTGGCCGGAATGGCAAGCGTCGCAAGGGGACCGGTTAATACATAATGATTACCCTGATCTTTAAGATGGCCGGATTCCAGGATCATTCGGGTGAGTTCCTCAATAAAGAGAGGAACGCCATCGGTCTTGCTGATGATCTGTTCCACCACCTCCGCAGGCAGGGTCTTCCCCCCTGTAACCCCTTTAATGACCTGCTCCACATGGTTGGGCAACAGACGGGTCAGTGTGATAGGTGTCAAATCCGGCGAGTCGGCCCAGGGCAAAACAAAGCCGGGACGACAGGTAAACAGCGTGTAGATATGCGCCGTTGGACCCCGTTTCACAAGGCCGGTCAGAAGCTCGATTGTGGACGGATCGACCCAATGGAGGTCTTCGACAATAAAGAGCACCGGCTGCTTGGAAGCCATCGTCAATAGGATGCTTAAGAAGACGTCGAAGAGCTGCTGCCGTTCCATCTGCGGTGTCAGCGCGAGCGGCGGATAGCGATCCACCGGAACCGGAAACGACAGGAGCGTTGACAGGAGCGATACGGCCTTTTTCAGGTCGAGCGGGTAAGGGGACAAGACCCTTTCCATTTTTTTGAGCTTCTCCTCCGGGGAGTCCGTTCTGGAAAATCCCATCCGGTATTCCAATAAATCGGCCACCGGATAAAAGGCGCTGTGGGTGTGATAAGGGGAGCAGCGGCACTCCAGCCGGATGTGGGGTTCTGCCGCAACATGATCTCGGATCGCCTGAAGAAGACGGGATTTTCCAACACCCGCTTCTCCATTGAGAAGTATGATCTGCCCTGCGCCGTTTTTAACCTGTTCCCATCGCTGGGATAACAGGGCGACCTCATCCTCCCGCCCCACCAGCGGTGCCATCGCGCCACGCTGCCTATTATCGGTATCGCGCGGCCGCTCATTCAACTTGAGGACATGATACGACGCGACCGGCCCGGTCTTTCCTTTTACCTGAACCGGATTCATTGGCGTACGGATGAACAACGGCTGTGTCAGCCGATCGGTTTCGGCCCCGATTAAGATTTGCCCGTCTTTCGCAGCGGTTCTCAACCGTGCGGCCACGTTAACCGCATCACCCATCACCGAATAGTCCTGTCGTGTCCCGGTGCCGATTCCGCCGGCAACAACAACCCCGGTATTGATGCCGCAGTGCAGGCCCAGTTTCACCCCCTTTTCGGCGTTGAATGCGGTGAGCGCCTCCATCATTTCAAGGCCGGTTCGAACCGCCCGTTCGGGGTCGTTTTCATGGGCAACCGGCGCGCCAAACAACACCATCATTTCATCCCCAATAAACTTGTCGATGCTGCCTTCATATTTCTCCACAACCGGCGCCAAGCGGGAAAAACAGGCATTCATCAGGTCGCGTACGGCTTCGGGGTCCATCGTCTCCGATAACGCGGTGAAGCCCGAAATATCGGCAAATAAAACGGTGACCTGCCGGCGTTCGCCATCAAGCATCACGGCGGGAGTCGAGGAGGCCGGTGTTGGAGGTGGGTTTTGATTCGGGGCGGCGGGTGGCGATGCCCCGGTCCAGACGAGGACGCGATCATGCTCGTCACGCGCGCACTGTTTGGCCTCGATGAGTTCGTCTTTCAATGCCGCGATGTAATCCTCGTTCAGTTCGAATCGTATTCGGAGCGCGCGATACGATATCCGCCCCTCGCGCTTCAAAAGGTCGATGACTTGTTGCAGGATTTCATCGAACGACATCGTTATCCCCCGGTCGGCTCTGGGCGTTCTTTACACACCGAGGGCACGATGACATCGAGCATGACCTTGTAACCGATATTGGCCACAGCGCCGATCCCGATCCCGATCCACATTGCCGTTGAGCCAAGGCCGTAAAAATAGATCGCCGGAACGGTCCATGCGAAGCCGAGCGTGGATGCGCCCAGCAGCAGGAGGCTCAATCCGAACGTTTGGAAGAGACGGCGTCGCCAACTTAAAAGTTGCTCATCAAATGCCGGATCGGCCCCCGTTTGACGAACCCATGTTGTGGCATTGAGCGGCACAAAGAAGGGACGCCGTAAAAAAGCGCCGCGCCAGCTCTTGATGAACGCTTCGCAGGCCTGATGGATGCGATCGGCCGTTCTTGTCAGCACGCGGGAAAAGAGAGTAAAGTAGGTTTTAAGCATCAGACCGACGACGCCATAGAGCATCCGCCGCCAGAAGACCCGCGCGGCACGCAGGATTTCCGGGGGGATGATCTTGGAGGCCTGATCGTATCCAAGCTGCTGAATGATGAGCGTTGCGGAAAGGCGGTTCGCGATCCCCGGGATGTGGGGCAGGTAGTCATCGAGAAAGCCGATCAGTGCGCGGGTCAGCGCAATACCGTTCTCCGACGTTTCGGCCTGCCGTTTCTGAATCATCGCGAAAAGCGCACGGGCCTCGTCCAGATTATCCGTCATGAGCTCCGAACGGATACCCAGGGTGTGACCGATCAACTTCCACAGATGTAAAACGGCCTCTTTCTCTTCGCGGGTGGAGTGGATGCCGAACTTTTCAAGTCCCGCGGGGACAAGCAGTCCGAAGGTCAGCAACGTATAAGCAAGATCTTCCTGGTTCACCGGCACGCCATATTCCTCAATGTTGATGGGTGTTTCGCGTTGGCTCAAGGTTTCCGACAGACTCTGCGGATGCTCCCGGCTGCCAAACGGCCGGACCCGTTCGGGATGGGTCAGCATATACCGCATCGAGGCATGAAGAAACCGAACCTTTTTCGCCGCGACATACCCTTTCCCCCAGATAAACCGTTTGGGCCGTCCTTGCGCCTGTTCGAATCGTTCACGAAATCGCTTCAGATCAACCGGCGCCGACCCCTGTCCCATCGAGCGGATCCGGCCGCCATCCTGCTTCCACTGCCCATTTTTGTCGAGTGCGTTGAGGGTCTCAACAACCAACTTCTCATAATCGGTATGCACGTCATCGATGATTTTGATCCCATCCGGTTCCATCACCGCGTCGAGAAAGAGGCTGGTCTCATAGACGCGCTGATAAATATATTTGTCGTCGAGCAGTTTCCGGGACTGATAAAGCGAGGGGATGCCCCGTTTAATCAGATAACAGGCCGGCAGGCTGGCCGCATAAAGTGAAACGACACAGGCGACCGTATGTTGCATCCAGAGGTCCGATGCCATTTTGAACCGGCCGGGATCCGCCCATTCCGGCGCTTCCATCGGGTCGTAATAGTCGACCAGACGTTCCGGCATCTTTTGGAGCTGCTCCCGAAGCCGCGACTTCTGGAGAAGAAGCAGTTCCGGTTTGTCGAAGATTTGGTCGGCCAGCTCAACCATGTAGTTGTATCCGAGGCGGCCAATCGATTCGGTTCCATCCTTGGGGATCAAGTCGGCCACAAGATCATCGACTTCGGGGTCACCTACCTTACGGTATTGGGTCAGCTGATCTTCTGTCCATCGACGCGACATGATGTCTCCTTTCCACAAGGGTACGATTTCGTTTTATCAAGCGGAAGACCG
>CAZSME010000030.1:0-1882 GCA_964607665.1 uncultured Nitrospirota bacterium
GGCACCGGCCGGGCCGGAACCGAATAGGCGGGAACTTTTGATAAGAGGAAATTTCAGGCGGGATGAAAGGCAATGCGATAGGTGCAGGTTCGGTCACCGGAGAGGATATGCTCCACCCGCTCTACCGAAATCCCCTCCCCCAGAACGGCACGAAAGAGGGCGAGCTCGCCGCCACACAGTTTCTGGCAAAAGCGCGCGGCCTTCGCAATAGAACAATGATTCTCCATTAATTCGAATGCGCCGTCGCGTTGCTGCCACTGAGCCATATACCCCTCTTCGCCCCGGATTCGAGCCAACGCGGCAACCCGTTCCTCAATGGGTGTATCCGGCCCCGGCATCCGTACCCGGTAACTTTCCACCTGCTGCCGCATTCTCTCCTCCGTTAGCCGTTCAATCCCCTGGTCACCAAAGGCGTTCTGAATCGCCTGCAACATCCCCAACGAAAGCTCTGCGTGATGGTCCGGAAACCGCTCGTAGGCCTTTGGGGTCAGCCGCCAAACCCTCGCCGGACGGCCGACCTTCCGCCATTCGTCCACAAAATCAACCAACCCATCCGTATGAAGAACGGCAAGGTGCTGACGAACCGCCATGGTGGTAATACCCAGTTGTTTGGCAATTCGAGCGGCGGTCTGAGGCCCATCGGTCTTCAGCACAAAAAGAACCCGATCTCGCCCGGAACCTGCCGCGTCAGAATGGATTGCCATAACCGGTATGTTGACTGCTTCCATCAGCATGAAACTACACCCTTTGTATAAGTAAAGTCAAGACTTTTAGAAAGTAACTGCTTGACAAATGATACCTGGTGATATATTCTCGTGCCAGAGTAGTGAGGAAGGGGACACATGGGCGCTGTTCAGAACGATCTTTTAGAGCTGGCAAACCGGGAGTACAAGTACGGGTTTTCCACAGATTTGGATACCGACAGTGTGCCGCGGGGGTTAAGTGAAGATGTTATTCGACTGATCTCGGCGAAGAAAAACGAGCCGGCATTTATGCTGGAGTGGCGTCTCAAGGCGTATCGACACTGGCTTACCCTGCAGAATGAGGCGCCGCGCTGGCAAAACGTCCAGTTTGATCCGATTAATTATCAAGATATCATTTACTACTCGGCCCCAAAACCCAAGACGCCGGGCCCAAAGAGTCTCGATGAGGTTGATCCGGAGGTGCGGGCGATGTTCGACAAACTGGGGATTTCGCTTGCCGAACAGGAACGGCTAAGCGGCGTTGCGGTGGACGCGGTGGTCGACTCCGTTTCGGTTGCGACCACATTTAAGGAAAAGCTTGCCGCCGTTGGCGTCATTTTCTGCTCCTTCTCGGAAGCGGTGCAAAATCATCCGGACCTTGTCCGCAAGTATATCGGTTCAGTCGTTCCTTACACCGACAATTTTTTCGCGACATTAAACTCGGCGGTCTTTACCGATGGCTCGTTTTGCTTTATCCCAAAAGGGGTGCGCTGCCCGATGGAGCTTTCCACCTACTTTCGAATTAATGCCGTCGATACCGGCCAGTTCGAACGGACACTGATCATCGCCGAAGAAGGGGCGACGGTGAGCTATCTGGAAGGGTGTACCGCCCCGAAGCGAGATAAGAACCAGCTTCACGCCGCAGTAGTGGAGCTCATCGCGTTAAAAGATGCGCAGATCAAATACTCCACCGTTCAGAACTGGTATCCGGGGGATGCCGAGGGCAAGGGCGGGATCTACAACTTTGTGACCAAACGGGGCAAGTGTGTTGGAGCCAACTCGAAGATCTCCTGGACACAGGTTGAAACCGGCTCCGCGATCACATGGAAATATCCCAGCGTGATCCTTCAGGGCGATAATGCCATCGGGGAGTTCTATTCCGTCGCGCTGACCGCGAACCGGCAACAGGCCGACACCGG
>CAZSME010000030.1:1982-8544 GCA_964607665.1 uncultured Nitrospirota bacterium
ACCTCCAAGATCGGCGAGGATCAGCTTTTTTACTGCCGGCAACGGGGTATTCGGGGAGAAGATGCGGTCTCCATGATCGTCAACGGTTTTTGCCGCGAGGTGTTCAAAGAGCTGCCGATGGAATTCGCAGTGGAGGCGCAAAAGCTGTTAGGTGTCAGCTTGGAAGGGGCGGTCGGCTGAGAAGACAAATGCGGAAAGGCGGAGAACAATGAAAACCTACCGAGGGATTGTAAAAGGGAATACCGTGGTTATGGAAGATCGGATGGATGTGAAGGATGGGAGCGAGGTGCTTGTATGTCTTACGGCTTCGGAAGATAAGGAAAAGGAAATTGTTCGGCGGCAGAAAGCGATGATGAAAAAAGGATTCGAAATGGGAAAACTCCGTTATAAGGAGCGCGGGGAACTACATGATCGTAGAAAGTAGGCTCATTGATACCAATATCCTCGTCTACGCGTACGACATATCAGAAAAGGCAAAACAACGGGTTGCCCATACCTTACTGGATGATATATGGGATCGAGGCGGCGGTGTAGTGACCCTTCAAAATCTGTCTGAGTTTTTTGTGGTTGTTACGGGTAAAGTACAAAAACCGATTTCCATCCCGAACGCCAAAACAATTGTATCGGACATCCTCTGTTCCTCTCGGTGGCTTGTTATTCGCCCTCAGGAAGGGACAATCATGAACGCCATTGCGCTTGTAGAGAAAATACGCACGCCTTTCTGGGATGCGCTGATCGCCACGTGTATGCTGGAGAACGGAATACATACTATCGTTACGGAAAATGATCGGGACTTCAAAAATATTCCCAACATGACGGTAATCAATCCTTTTAAACAGAAGATGTGATGATACCGTAGGAAGAAAAAGGCTTATGCTTGAAATCAAAAATCTTTGTGCGAAAATTGAAGGCCGGGAAATCCTGCGAGGGGTTAACCTCTCTGTAAAGGCAGGCGAAGTCCACGCGATTATGGGGCCAAACGGCTCCGGAAAAAGCACCCTTTCGCAGATACTGGCCGGACGCGAGGGGTATGAGGTCACCGGCGAAATCCTCTACGATGGAAAGAACCTGCTGGAAATGGAACCCGAAGGGCGGGCCGTGGCCGGTATTTTTTTGGCTTTTCAGTACCCGATCGAGATCCCCGGCGTGGGCAATCTCTATTTTCTACGTACGGCGTTAAACGCCATTCGAAAACAGAAAGGTCTGGATCCGATCGACGCAATCGATTCCCTCGCGCTCGCAAAGGAACGGATGAAACATCTCGAGATGGATCCGAATTTTTTAAGCCGGTCGGTCAATGAAGGGTTTTCCGGTGGCGAGAAGAAAAGGAACGAGATCTTTCAAATGGCGATGTTGGAGCCGCGGCTTGCGATCTTGGATGAGATCGACTCCGGGCTGGACATTGACGCCCTGCGGATTATCGCCTCCGGCGTAAATGCGCTGCGATCCCCCGATCGATCCTTTCTGGTCATCACCCATTATCAGCGGCTTCTTAACGATATCGTTCCGGATCGGGTTCATGTCCTTTCCAATGGCAAAATTGCAATCTCCGGAGGTCGAGAATTGGCGTTGGAATTAGAGCGAACCGGCTACGCCGGCTTCGAACAGGAAACAACGCAGCCGTCCGTCGGAGCCACACCATGAGTCCCGTGCCCCTTCTGCAAGAGATTTCCGATCTCGTGCGCAACGAGGCCGCCGAAGGAGGGGGTTTTTCCCCAAGTGGAGCCCCCCCCTGGGGGGGTGCAACATGGTTAAATCGATTGCGGCAGGCGGCGTTTCAGAGGATATCGGATCATGGGTTTCCGACATCCAAAGACGAGTCGTGGAAATATATCCGTATCGCGCCGATCCTCAACGTCCCGTTCAAGCGGACTCCGCCCGGCATAAATCACTGTCTGTCCCGTGATGCGGTTGACCAGCTTGCGGGCAACTTTGGCGAAATCGAATTGGTTTTCGTGAATGGGCAGTTTGCCCCGGGGCTTTCGTCCCTCGCCGAATTGCCTACCGGTGTCCAGGTTATGAGCCTTGCCGCCGCATTTGTCGAAGCGTGCGAAGAGATCGAGCCGATTCTATCGAGACCCTTTCGAGAGCCGCCGCATCCCCACGCCTTTACCGCGCTGAATACCGCGCTGGCGGAAGATGGGGCGTTTATCAAGATCCCGGCGAATACCGTTATTGAAAAGCCGATTGTCCTGGTGTTTCTGTCCGATAGCCCAACCGCGTTCTCCCCGGTGATGTCGCATCCGAAAGTGTTGGTCATTACGGGGACGGGCAGCCGCGCAACAATCGTGGAGGTCCATACCGGCATTCTGGATCATCTTTATTTTACCAACGTGGTCACCGATATGATTCTGAACGAAGGCGCGGAGATTGCGCACTACAAGATACAGAACGAGACCGACAAGGCGTTTCATATTGCGCTTTTGAATGTACGCCAGGGTCGCGGCAGCCGATTTTCATCACACGTGGTGGCGTTGGGCGCCGCCCTTTCCCGACACGAGGTGGATGTGGCGCTTTTGGCCCCCGACGCACAGGTGATCCTCGATGGCCTCTATCTGCCTCGAAACGGGCAACATCTCGATAATCCGACCCGGATCGATCATGTTGCACCGCACTGTACCAGTCGTCAGCTCTATAAGGGGGTCATCGGGGAGAAGGGGCGTGGCGGGTTCTACGGTCAGGTCATTGTACGGCCGGGGGCGATGAAAACCGACGCAAGCCAGGTCAATAAAAATCTGCTGTTATCGGAATCGGCACAGGTGGATACACGGCCTCGGCTGGAGATTTTTGCCGACGATGTGAAATGCGCCCACGGCGCGGCGGTCGGCCAGCTCGACGAAGAGGCAATCTTTTATCTGCGTTCACGCGGCACATCCGTTCAAGCCGCGCGGGGCCTGCTCACCTACGCGTTCGCCAACGAGATGCTCGAGCGGATTCCGCTGATCCCGCTTCGATCCCATATTAAGCAACTGCTGGCGTCCCGGTTCTCAACAAATGATGTGGATTCGGTATAATCTCCGGCATCCGAACAGGATTTTAGATCTGCTCTTAACATAGGTGGGGTGGTCATTTTATTTGAACACCGGTATAATGGGCTTATAAGGAGGAGACGATGACTCTCGAAACAATGATCAGCGAACTTAGCCACAGCGAGAAACTGGCAGCGATGGATCTTTTGTGGCGTGATCTTTCAAGCGAACCTTCTCGATATAGGTCGCCCGAATGGCACAAACAGATCATTGCCGATCGACTGGCAAACCCCGCCCCTGATAAACCACTTCCGTTGGGCGAAGCCAAAACAGAGGTCAGGGAACGCCTCAATGCGCGTCGAACTCCGGGTTGAGGCCAGAAACGACTTATTTGAAGCCTCAATGTTCTACGATGCCCAACGTGACGGTCTCGGAGACTACTTTGTCGATTGCCTCTTTTCTGACTTGAAACGGCTTGAATCAGAGGCAGGCATTCACGAGATCGTATACGGTTTGCATCGTAAGCTATCGGATCGGTTTCCATGTGCAATCTATTATCGTGTTGTTGATCCCGTGGTTGATGTGATCGCTATACTGGATTGTAGGCGTGACCCGGATTCGATCTCGCGACGGCTTGGACGGCTGTGATAGGAGTCATTACAATTACGTGAAGTATTCTCAACATGTTCTGGACAAACTGGAACGATATGCCTTGTCCTGGGAGAACGTTGTCGATGCACACCATGTCTATGAATTCTATGATAAGAAAGAAGACTCAAAGATTAGAATCATTGCGGTGGATAGTATCTTTTTCGCTTTGGTTATCGATCCTAAAACCGGCAAGGCAATAACCATTTACCGAACGGATGAAAAAACGATCCAAAACAGAAGGAGGGTGAAGCGATGGATTTAAACATCGAATACAATCTCTTTAAGAAAAAGGTTGATTCTAAAACAGGAAGCATCCTTTTTTATCGGAAGGATATGAAAGGTATTCCTGATAACGTCATTGAAGGGGATGGCTTCACTGTAGAAATCAAAGACAATAAGGTTTTCTTGATCGACATTTTTAATGCACGGAAAGTTCTTGGGAATCTGTTAAAAACCATCGACCTGAAAAAGATAGCATAGCAATATGATCAGAAATCCCGAACAAACGATGCACGGCCCCCACATACCGTCTCCTGTTCCCGGCTTTGATGTCTGGCGGGTGCGTCAGGAGTTTCCGATTCTCAAAGAGACGGTCTACGGCAAGCCGCTGATCTATCTCGATAGCGCGGCGACGAGTCAGAAACCACAGCGGGTGATCGATGCAATGTCCCGATTCTTCCTGCGGGAGAACGCGAATGTGCATCGCGGCGTGCACTATCTTTCGGAACGGGCCACAGAGGCGTATGAGAATGCCCGCGTCAAAGTGGCCCGGTTTCTAAATGTTAAAAGCCCCAACGAGATTATCTTCGTTCGCGGCACGACGGAAGCGGTCAATCTGGTCGCGGCCACATTCGGCCGGGCGCAAGTGGGGAAAGGGGATGCAGTGCTGATTACCGCGATGGAACATCACTCAAATATCGTCCCATGGCAGATGCTTTGTGAAGAAAAGGGTGCCCATCTTCGCGTCGCACCGATTGATGATGCCGGTGCGTTGCTGCTTTCCGAAATGGATCGTCTCATTACTCCGAAGACAAAACTGGTTGCCGTCACGCATATCTCAAATGTGCTCGGCACCATCAATCCGATAGAACAGATTGTGAAGATGGCGCACGCAAACGGGGCGCGGGTTTTGGTGGATGGCGCGCAGGCGGCGCCGCACATGGCAATCGACGTGCAGGCGCTCAACTGCGACTTCTATGCCATTTCGGGGCATAAGATGTATGGCCCCACCGGTATTGGCGCCCTCTATGGCAAAAGTGAGTTGCTCGACGCAATGCCGCCGTATCAAGGGGGCGGCGACATGATCTTATCGGTTAGCTTTGAGAAAACCGTTTATAATAAGCCGCCGAACAAGTTTGAAGCCGGGACGCCCAATATGGCGGGTGCGGTAGGCATGGCCGCCGCGATCGATTTTCTTGTTGGCGTGGAACAGCATTCGCTTTCTACCCACGAGCATGATGTTCTGGCCTACGGCACGGCCGAACTTTCTAAACTCCCCGGTCTTCGGCTGATCGGCACCGCATCGGCCAAGTCTGGCGTCCTCTCTTTTGTACTCGATGACATTCATCCGCACGATATCGGAACCATCCTCGACCGAGAGGGGATTGCGATTCGGACCGGCCATCACTGCGCGCAGCCGCTGATGGATCGATTTGGGCTGCCGGCCACGGCCCGTGCCTCGTTGGCCTGTTACAATACGCGCCACGATATCGATGCGCTGGTCGCGGGTCTTTCCAAGGTTCGGGAGGTCTTTCGATGAACAACGAACTCCGCGATCTCTATCAGGAGGTGATTATCGATCATAACCGGCAGCCACGCAATTTTCGTAAACTGGAGGGGGCGACACAGACGGCGGAAGGGTTTAATCCCCTCTGCGGCGATCACCTTACGCTTTACCTTAATGTGACCGACGGAGTCGTCAATGCGATTACGTTCCAAGGGTCGGGGTGTGCTATTTCAAAGGCGTCGGCTTCGCTCATGACGATGGTCATTCAGGGCAAGAAAAAAGAGGAGGCGTTGACCCTCTTTCATCATATTCACACGCTGCTTACGGAAGGGCCCAACGGTGCGGTAAGGCCAGAAACATTGGGCAAACTTGCGGTGTTATCGGGGGTTTGGGAATTTCCGGTGCGCGTCAAATGCGCAACCCTCGCCTGGCACACCCTGCGCAGTGCCCTCGAAGGAGAGGTAAAACCCGCTTCAACGGAATAGTACACTTTTAACCCCCTTAATCCCCCTTTGAAAAAAAGGGGGAGATAAGGCAAAAATGAGCTCCCCGTTAAAATCCCCCCTTTTTCTAAAGGGGGGGCAAGGGGGGTTAATGTTTCCGGCAGGAAGGGCAAGGCATGCCTTCCCCCTACAAGGGAAAATCATGCAGAAGACAACATCCCAATTTCCAATCATTCTCAAACGGGACTGTTCCGCAATCCGCATCCCCAGTGGGGAGAAGATCACGCTGACCCAAGGAATTTCGGTGGTCATGACGCAATCTTTAGGCGGCAACTTTACCGTCTGTACCGATGAATTTGGCCTGGCCCGCATTGCGGCCCCCGATGCCGATGCGCTCGGTTTTAACGTGCTTCAAGCCCCGGATAGATCGATCAAGGAAAACGTTTTTAGTCGCCAAACGGTTATCGAAAAGCTCAAAACCGTTTTTGATCCGGAGATTCCGGTCAATGTCGTTGACCTGGGGCTGATTTACTCCTGTGAGACCTATCCCCATGAGGGCGGTGGTCATCGTGTTGAGATCAAGATGTCGATGACCGCGCCCGGCTGCGGGATGGGAGATATACTCAAAAAGGATGCCGAATCTGCAGTGAAGGGAATCCCCGGTGTCGCCGAGGTGAACGTGGAGATCGTCTGGGACCCACCGTGGAACCAAAGCCGCATGTCCGAAGCGGCCCGCCTCCAGCTCGGAATGCTGTAACGTGTAGCAGTTTTGA
>CAZSME010000030.1:8644-10898 GCA_964607665.1 uncultured Nitrospirota bacterium
ATGCTGTGAGTAAACGCGTCAATTACAAAATCGCGTGGTGCGCGCAATGGATCGCGACCGGTTTTGGGGTCGGTGATCTCCCCGTCGCGCCCGGCACGTTTGGCACCGTTCTGGGCCTCCTGATCTTTCTGCCGCTTCAATCGATCCCGTTCCCCTATTACCTGCTGTTTCTTGTCGCGCTTTTTGGGATAGGGGTCTACACGGCCAACCTGTCTGAACCGCTTCTGGGCGTAAAAGATTCTCCCCGGATTGTGATTGACGAAATCGGGGCAATCCTGCTCGTTCTTATTTTCCTTCCGGCGTCATGGAGATGGTGGCTCGCCGGTTTTATTCTGTTTCGCGTTTTTGATATTATAAAACCGCCGCCCATTCGGCAGGTCGAAAACCTGCCGGGGGGATGGGGGGTGATGGCAGACGATTGCATCGCGGCCCTTTATAGCATCCTTGTTCTTCGGCTCGTCTACGTTTTTATTTCTTCGAGACTTGTTTCATGACCGAGATCAAAAGCGAGATTGTTTTTTTGAATATCCCCTCCGATCTTTCATGGGACGCCGCCCCTTTTTTAGATCTCTTTTACCGTCTTGGGATTCATAAGATCCATCATACCGTCACGGCTGCGGAAGAAAGCGCGATAGAAGGGGTGGTCGCGGCAGCGGTAAAACGGGCCGATCTGGTCTGCGTAATGGGGATGCGAAACGAGGTGGGGCCGGAGACGGACGAGCGGTTTCGGAAGTTACTCCACCGGATCAGCCGGAAGCGACTCGTCTTACATGAGCGTCAAACCCTTCTTCCCGCCGGCACAATCTATCTGATTGATCCCCACGCGCATAACATTCCGGTTTTTATTATCTCCTTTGCGGAACCGGTATCCCCCACCCCTACGCTTCTTATTATGACACCCGGCGGACGAGAGGTCGTCCATCACTTTTCGGCAAAAATCAAAGAGATCGCTTTAAGTTTTTTGATGGAAAAAGAGGAAACGGGGCGATGGATTCGGATGTGTGACGTCACGGAGAACGATCTATCGGCATGGATCAAAAAGGAGCCGTTTGATCCGTCCCTTCGCGTTACGCTGCTTTCGCAACCGGCAGGGGTGGATATGGTCATCGCCTCGAACAAGCCTGCTTCTCTGGACGAAGCGGTCGAAAAAATCCAAAAGAAATGGGGACGGTTTTGCTATTCGTTGAGCGGAGAGAGCATGGAAGAAGTGGTTGGAAAGGCGTTGCTGACCGCGGGAAAACAGATTTCGATTGCGGAGTCGTGCACCGGCGGAGCGATTGCGGCACGGATCACCCGCGTGCCCGGGGCGTCGCGCTACTTTGACGCGGCATTTGTCACCTACAGTAATCGCTCCAAGGAGGCCAGCTTATCGATTTCACGATCATGGATAGAAAAAAAGGGGGCGGTCAGCCCGGAGGTGGCGATCCGGATGGCCGAGGGGGCGCGAAAAACAAGCGGGGCCGATCTGGGCCTTTCGGTAACCGGCATCGCCGGCCCAACCGGGGGAAGCCGTGAAAAGCCGGTGGGACGTGTTTTCATCGCGCTGTCGGATGGAAAGAAAACCACCGTATCCCGTTACCGTTTTCGGGGATCGAGAGAGATGATCCGGGCCGAAGCGGCCCAGATGGCCCTCGAAACCGTTCGGCAATATTTAATCCGCGACACCGTTTAAGTGAAAAAAGAGAGAGTATGTAGCACAAAGGAGAACGCGGAGCGGTTCCCGCGTCTTTTTATTGCGCTGCCGTTATCCGATCCGATTAAAAAACAGGTCGACATACTTCAGCGGAAAGGGCGGGAACAGGCCGAGGGGTGCCGCATTTCATGGGCCCGCGTGGAGCAGGTTCATATCACGCTGGTCTTTTTGGGCGCGACCTATCCTCGGCTTGTGCCTCTCTTAAAAAAGATCGTTCAAGAGGTCGCGCAAGCGGCTTCGCCCTTCTCGATAACGATTTCCGGTTTGGGCGTTTTTCCCGATCTCGCAAGGCCGCGAACCCTTTTTGCAAAAATACCAGACCCGGAGCCAATTGTGGCGTTGCATCAACAGTTGTCACCTAAAATAAGGACACTGGGGGTGCGATTGGAAAAGCGTCTCTTTCATCCCCATATTACGTTAGGAAGGATCCGTGAGGGGAAATTATCGGACGGGATAACCCGTTGGCTGACGGAAGATCACGCGGTCGACATCGGCCGATGTGCGATCAACGCAATCGATTTAATGGAAAGCCACCTGCAACCGCACGGGTCGATTTATACC
>CAZSME010000031.1:0-10711 GCA_964607665.1 uncultured Nitrospirota bacterium
GCGGGTGGTTTCCATAGTTGCGCGCGTCATGCCGATGGGGCAGTCAGCTGTTGGGGCTTAAACAGCTTTGGGCAGCTGGGGAATGATTCGACCACGAGTTCGGCCACGCCCGTTTCTGTCTCGGACATTACCAATGCCACCCATATTGCCGCGGGATTGAATCATAGCTGTGCGGTTCTTGCGACCGGCGGGATAAAATGTTGGGGCTATAACTTTTCAGGCCAACTGGGAAATAGTTCAACGACGAACTCACTCATACCGGTTTCAGTTGTTGGTATTTCAAATGCCGTCGACATTTCGGCTCTCTATGAGCATACCTGCGCGCTTTTGGGGAATGGCGTGAAATGCTGGGGAGAGAACGGTTCAGGCCAGTTGGGTGATGGCGGCACGGATGATTCGTCTAGTCCTGTCGAAATTTTGGGCAGTTCAGGCGCGCTTTCCGTTTCTCCTGGGGTGACCCACACGTGCTTTGTTGATGCGGGAGGTCTTGTGAATTGTGTCGGTGGGAATAACTTCTTCAAGCAGTTGGTTACGAGTACAGTATTTGCTGCTGTTAACAATGCCTTATCTGTAGCTTCAGGACGACTTCATGCCTGTGCGCTCGCAGATGACGGCGCAGATGACGACGCAGATGACGTCACTGTAAAATGTGCTGGGTTTAATCTTAATGGCCAGCTTGGGAACGGGAGCAATCTTCCTCTCGCTATTGCCTCTTCCGTAAGTGACCTTTCAGGGGTGGTTAATATCACCGCTGGGCCAGATCATACGTGTGCCCTACTTGACAACGACACAGTTCAGTGCTGGGGGCTCAACACGTTTGGCCAGCTTGGCAATGGCACCACCACTGATTCCAATATCCCAGTTTCCCTCGACTTTTCCCCCTAACGATTAGATGTCAGGCTTTCTTTCCCATCCCCCGTTTCCCTTTTCCTATCAACATAATTAAGCGTATAATGCAGAAGGGCCTTTTCCCCCCGTTTCCTCGCTGTTCCAGAGGAATGGGGGAGCCTCAACAGAGGTGGTCTCCTTCTTATGGAATTAACACAGGAAAAGATAAAAAAACTGGGTCGGTTACTTATCCCGGCTACGCTTTTGCTCTTTTGTCTCCTTGTTGTTAAGGATCCGGTCTTTTTCCAAGAACTGGAGCTTAAGACACTCGATTTACGATTTATAATGCGTGGCCAGGAAAAGCCACCAGGAAATGTCATTATCGTCGCGATTGATGAAAAGAGCGTTCAAACCTGGGGGCGTTGGCCGCCGCCTCGTGCGAAAATGGCTGCTCTGCTTGAAAGTATTTCCGAGCAGTCTCCCCGGGTGATCTTATTCGATATTATATTCTCAGAAAAAGAGTTGTCTACCAGTGGAACGGACCTTGAAGAAGACGAGCTCACCCCGGGGGATCAGGCCTTTCAGGCCGCTATTGAAAACGCGGGGAATGTCGTTATTCCGTTTGCCCTCGATGTGCTGACCGGGTATCAGGAATCCAGTGAGTTTTCAGCCGAGATTTCGGATGCCGTTATCTTTTCTGCCTATGAGAAGGTTGAAAAGCCGCTTCCGGGCGCGATACCTCCTCCTGAAGCGTCTGCCGCCCTGGCACCGCTGGCTCCGTTTGCCGATGCCGCGGCGGCATTAGGCCATGTCTATATCCTTCCGGACCGAGACGGTATATTACGGAGGGAAATGGTGGCTGTAAAGTTTGGGGCCGATTACTATCCTCCAATGACCCTCCAGGCCGCCCGTCTTTATCTGGGCTTAAGTGGGATGGAGATGGAGCTTAGAAGGGGAGAAGGGGTGCTGATGGGCAAAACACTGATTCCAACCGATGAATGGGGAAGGATGCTGGTCGATTATTTTGGAAAGGAAAAAACCTATGACTACCATTCCGCCATGGACGTGGTTGATGGCCGGGTTGATCCAAAACTTTTTGAAGACAAGGTCGTGATTATTGGGGCATCCGCGTTAGCGACTGCCGACTCGAAGCTGACCCCCTTTTCCAAAAACATGATGGGGTTTGAAAAAAATGCCACTGTCATTGAAAACGTTATTACAAATCGGTTTATTCAACGTTCCGAAAAAAACATGGAACGAATTAATCTGGGACTGATTTTGTTTTATGGTCTCATTCTTTGGATCGTCATGCCGCGTTTCCGGGCTGTGGGTGGAGCGGTTGTCGGAACGACGCTTTTTGGCGTCCATATTGGGGTGGCGTTGATACTGTTTGCTCGGAACCGGATATGGATCGACGTGGTTTACCCGGCCGGCTCGGTTTTATCAACCTATATTGTCTATACCGGATTTCAATATTTTACCGAAGAGAAAAAGGCCCGTGAAATTCGAAAAATGTTTCAGAGTTATGTCTCCCCTCGTGTCGTTTCAGAGATGATCAAGCGGCCAGAGTTGGCGCGGCTCGGCGGCTACAAGCAGGAGGTCACGGTTCTTTTTTCCGATGTCCGGGGATTTACGGTGTTTTGTGAAAAGCGAAAAGATCGACCGGGCGAGGTGGTCGAGATTTTAAACGAATATTTGGGGGCGATGACGGAGGTCGTCTTTCAATGGGAGGGAACGCTGGATAAATTCGTTGGGGATGCGGTCATGGTCTTTTGGGGCGCGCCTCTGCCGCAGGAAGATCATGCGCGGCGGGCCGTCGGCTGCGCGTGGGATATGTTGCGTCGTCTTGCGGAATTACAGGCCAAATGGGCCTCTGAAGGGAAAGAACCGTTGGATATCGGAATTGGGATTAATACCGGTGAGGCGATTGTCGGGAATATTGGCGCAGATGGTAAAAAAATGGATTATACGGTGATTGGCGACGCAGTGAATCTGGCCGCGCGCGTGGAGTCCTTGACGCGGAAGTATGAAGCCTCTATTATTATTACCGACTATACGTATAAGCATCTTCGGAACGGAACGGGGAATGGAAACGGTCAGCCCCCTTCGGACCCGATGGAAATCACTCAAGAAAAAGACCCTTTCCTTATTGGAAAGCTGGACGAGGTCAAGGTAAAGGGAAAAGAAGAGCTCGTGCCTATTTATGGTTTAACAAACGCGCTGTGAAGAATCGGTAATGGAAAAAAGTCAGAGCCCGTGTTGTAAGGAGAGGCCGTGAGAGTCCGAGTGCTTGGGGCGTATGGGGCGCCCTATTTTGAAAAGAAAGCGGCAGGAGGAGGGCGGGGTTATCGCTCTTCCTGTTTTCAGGTCAATCAGACGGTCCTTCTGGATGGCGGCAGTATTGGCGGGGCGCTGGATATCGATGAGATGGCACAGCTTCGATATGTCTTCCTTTCGCATGCCCACCTTGATCACACGCACGGCCTTCCATTTATGACCGAAAATGTTTTTGGAAAGGTCAAGCAACCGATTGTGATTGCCAGCACAGAAGATGTTCTGGATGATTTAAGAAAGCACCTTTTTAATGACCATATCTGGCCGGACTTCTCGGTCATTCCCAGTCGGTCCAACCCGATCATACGCTATGAACCGATGAAGGTGGGACACCCCGTTTCCGTCGAAGGGATCACCGTAACCGCTGTTCGGGTGAATCACACCGTTCCTACCGTTGGATTTCTTGTAAATGATGATCACTCGGCGATTATTTACAGCGGGGACACCTGGAAAACCGACGAGATATGGGATCGGGCTTCCCGAATGGACCACTTGAAAGCGGCCTTTATTGAATCGTCTTTCCCGAATCGATTTGGCCAGCTGGCCTATGACGCAAGGCACCTCACTCCGGCCCTCACCTATGAGGAGTTCTTAAAAATCAGACAAAAAGATATTTCTCTTTATACCTATCATATGAAAATCCCTTATCTGGATGAAATGAAAAAGGAGCTTCTTGCCCTGCCGAACAAACGGATTCACATTGTGGAGGATGGCCAGATCATGGAGTTTTGAGACCTCCCTATTCCTCCCCCTTCAAGGGGAGGGGAGGTGGGGATGGCTGTAACCCATGAGGGAACCTTATCTCGTTTGACTCAATTAGAGGGCTTATGTAACAATGACAGGCGGTTTATAGAGGGAATATCGGTGAAGTTATCCGGCGCGCAAATTCTAGTAGAATGTTTAAGACAGGAAGGGGTGAAGGTCATCTTTGGCTACCCCGGAGGGGTCAATCTCCCGATTTTTGACGTTCTTTATGATGTGCATGATATTGCGTTTATTCTCTGTCGGCATGAGCAAGGGGGCGGCCACATGGCCGAAGGGTATGCCCGTGCCACGGGAAAACCCGGTGTGCTCTTAGTCACTTCGGGCCCCGGCGCGACCAATACGGTTACCGCGATTGTGGACGCCTATATGGATTCCACGCCGATGGTGATCTTAACCGGCCAGGTCCCGACCCATCTCATCGGAAACGATGCCTTTCAGGAAGCGGATGTGATGGGGATTACACGTCCCTGTACGAAGTACAACATATTGGTTAAAGATGTGAACGACTTGGCTCAGGCAATCAAAGAGGCCTTTTATATTGCCTCGTCCGGACGTCCCGGCCCCGTTTTGGTTGATCTTCCGAAAGATGTGGTGCAGGCAAAGACCGAATTTAAATATCCAGAAAAGGTTTCGATTCGCAGCTACTCTCCGATTCTAAAGGGGAACAAATGGCAGATTAAGCAGGCGGCGGATGAGATTGTTAAGGCGCGTCGTCCGGTCATTTATACCGGTGGAGGGGTTCTGCATTCGGCGGCATGGCAAGAGCTTTGCGAGCTTGCGGAAATGACCCGTATTCCAGTGACCTCTACGGTGATGGGTCTCGGCGGATTCCCCGGTCGGCATCCTCTCTTTCTAGGGATGTTGGGGATGCACGGGACCTATTGGGCCAACATGGCGATGCACGATGCCGATCTCATTATCGCGATTGGCAGCCGATTTGATGACCGGGTAACCGGAAAGACCGCGCTGTTTGCCCCGCACGCGCGGATTATTCATATTGATATCGACCCTACGTCGATCCATAAAAATATTAAAGTGCATATCCCGATTGTGGGGGATGTGAAACTGGTTTTGAAAGACTTGAACCAGGTCTTGCGTGCCGGGGAATCGGGGGGGGCCAATAACGGATCGGTTGAGCGGCTTTCTGCCTGGATAAGCCAGATCGAGAAATGGAAGAGGGAACATCCACTGACCTACGCGCAGGGAGAAACCGTTATCAAGCCGCAATATGTGATTGAAAAGATTTATCAGATGACACAGGGGAACGCGATTGTCACCACCGATGTGGGTCAGCATCAAATGTGGGCGGCCCAGTTTTACAAATTTGATCGTCCTCGCACCTTTATTAATTCCGGTGGATTGGGAACGATGGGATATGGATTGCCTGCGGCCATTGGGGCACAGGTGGCCTGTCCTTCTGAACGGGTGGTTTGTATTTCGGGAGACGGCGGGGTTGTGATGAACATTCAGGAGCTGGCCACCGCGGTTCAATACCATCTGCCGATTAAGGTGGCCATTATTAATAATAAATATCTTGGCATGGTTCGCCAGTGGCAGCAGCTTTTTTATAATGGGCGATATTCCTCAAGCTACATGGGGGACACGCCCGACTTTGTAAAGTTGGCCGAGGCATTTGGCGTGGTGGGTCTTCGTGCCACACGGGTTGCGGAAGTGGAAACCGTTCTTCAAACGGCATTTGCGACACCCGGGCCGGTTGTAATCGATTTTGTGGTGGATGAGCAGGAGAACTGTTATCCAATGATCCCTGCGGGTGCCGGCCATAACGAAATGGTTTTTAAAGATCCCGATTTCACGGCGCCACGAGATCAGAAAAAGGAGGCAGAGAAAGCGGAGGGGGTTCTTACCGCCTAACGCGCTGCTCTATTTTCTTCTATCCATGCAACATATCATCTCCGTCCTCGTAGAAAATAAATTCGGCGTCTTATCTCGCATCTCAGGCCTTTTTTCCGGCCGGGGATTTAACATCGACTCCCTGTCTGTTGGCCCCACGTTGGACCCCACCACTTCCATGATGACCATTGTGACAACGGGGGATGACCCGACGATTGAGCAGATTACAAAACAGCTCAATAAACTGGTGGACGTGATCCGTGTGGTGGACCTGACGGATAAAGAATATGTGGAACGGGAAACCGCGTTAATTAAAATTCATGCCCAGGGTGAGGCGCGAGGGGAGGCCCTTCGCATTTCAGATATTTTTCGCGCGCGCGTTGTAGATTCCACGCCGACGACGTATACAATTGAGATTACCGGGGATTCGAAAAAGATTGGCGCGATGCTGAATCTCTTGAAACCGCTGGGCATTAAGGAGTTCGTTCGAACGGGACGGGTTGCCATCGCCCGTGAAGAGGTCAAGTTGGCGTTGGTGAAGGAAGAAAAAGAGCGGAAGGCGGTGTAACCGATGGCGATTTGTCGCGAGTGGTGTGACACATAAGTTCCGAAATATCATGAACGTCATTCCGGCAATGTTTAAGCCGGCACCACCCTCTCCCATCCCCTCCCCCGCTTGCGGGGGAGGGCTAGGGTGGGGGCACTGGATTCCGGCTAGAATCATGCCGGAATGACAGACTTTTAATGTAAAGCTATTTTGAAAGCAGTACCTTAAAATAAGGAGGAAATCATGAAAGTCTATTACGATCAGGAAGCCGATCTGGCGGTTTTGAAGGATAAACAGGTTGCCATTATCGGGTACGGAAGCCAGGGGCATGCCCATGCCTTGAACCTCATCGATAGCGGGGTTCGGGTTGTCGTGGGCTTACGAGAAGGGCGATCATGGGAAAAGGCAGTTAAGTCGGGACTAAAGGTATTACCGGTCGCGGACGCGGTGGCCACGTCGGACGTTGTCATGATCGTGACCCCCGATGAAATGACGGGCGATCTTTATCAATCGGAAATAGGCCCCCATTTTAAGAAGGGGGGGTATCTGGCCTTCGCGCACGGATTTAATATCCACTTTGGCCAGGTGGCGCCGCGTGAGGATATGAATGTTTTTATGGTGGCGCCAAAGGGGCCGGGACATTTGGTTCGGTCAGAATTTGTAAAAGGAAGCGGTGTGCCGATGCTGCTTGCGATTCATCAAGATCGATCCGGACAAACCGGCGCGATCGGGTTGGCGTATGCGAAGGGGATTGGCGGAACGCGGGCCGGCGTGATTGAAACCACGTTTCGTGAAGAGACCGAGACCGATCTTTTTGGAGAGCAGGTGGTGCTTTGCGGCGGATTGACCGCGCTGATTCAGGCCGGATTTGAGACGCTCGTTAACGCGGGCTATGCCCCTGAGATGGCCTATTTTGAATGTCTGCACGAAGTCAAACTGATTGTGGATCTGATTTATGAGGGGGGGATAACGAATATGCGTTACTCCATCTCCAACACCGCACGCTATGGGGACCTAACGCGTGGCGAGAGAATTGTGACCGATGAAACGCGCAAGGAGATGAAGAAGATTCTGGATGAGATTCAATCGGGCCGGTTTGCTAAAGAGTGGATACTGGAAAATAAGGCCAAACGACCTGTTTTCAACGCCTTGGCGAAACGGGGAGAGGAACACCCGATCGAACAGGTAGGGCAAAAGTTACGCGCGATGATGCCCTGGCTGGGAAAAGATAAACTGGTGGATCGGTCACGGAACTAATCCCCCCAGCGGGGGGGAGCAGCTTACAGCTCCCGTTGGTCGCTGTGGGCTTCCCGTGGACGGTTACACGAAAAGTTATCGACGTAAAAAACGGTGATATCATCTAAAGAGAGTCGAGTCTCTTTGGAAACGGTCTGTAAGGAGGAGCAAGTAAAAATGCCGAAAGAAACCCAATTCCCCATTGTATCCGAGGGGTTTATATTTATCTTTGCCGGTCTTGTTTTAACGATGCTGGCAAAACTCTCTTTTGGCGATAAGGCCGCGGCATTTTTTGGCGTGCTGACCCTCTTTTGTGCCTGGTTTTTTAGAGATCCAAAAAGGGTGGTGCCGCAGGGGGAGGGGTTGCTTGTCGCGCCCGCCGATGGAACGGTTGTCGATATCCAAAAGATCTATGACGATCAGTTTATTGAGGGGCCAGCCATGCGGGTCAGTATTTTTCTCAATATCTTTAATGTACATGTTAACCGGATTCCGATTGAAGGACGGGTGCTTCGAATTGCCTACACCCCCGGTTCTTTTCTGACGGCGAATGTCCCGGAGGCGTCGTCCGCAAACGAGCAAAACAGGGTTGTTCTGAAAACCGCCTCAGGGAAAAAGGTGGTGGTCGTGCAGATTGCCGGATTTATTGCCCGTAGAATTGTCTGCTGGGTTCGGGAAGGGGCCACGATGAATTGTGGAGAACGGTTTGGTTTAATCCGATTTGGCTCCCGTGTCGATCTGATTGTTCCGGCCGGTGTCGCGATTCGGGTCGGAAAGGGGGACAAAGTGGTTGGCGGTAAAACCATTTTAGGGATCGTCGCATGATTCAACGAAAACGACCGAAAATAAAAGAATTGAGCAAGAAGGGGATTTATTTGCTGCCCAATTTGTTTACCACGGGGAACCTCTTTTGCGGTGTTTTTGCGATCATCGCTGTTTTTAACAAAGACTATATCAGTGCGGCAATGGCCATCGTCATCGCGATGGTTTTTGACTCACTGGATGGGAAACTGGCGCGGCTGACGCGAACCACCAGCAGTTTTGGCATGGAATACGACTCGCTCTGCGATCTGGTTTCGTTTGGCGTGGCACCGGGTCTTCTGGTCTATTCATGGGGCTTAACCGGCTATGGCCGTCTTGGATGGATCGCCCTTTTTCTTTATATTGTTTGCGGCGCGCTGCGGCTGGCCCGGTTTAATATGCATGCCGCGGTGTCCGAGTCCAAAGGCTTTATTGGTCTTCCGATTCCGGCCGCGGCCTTGCTTACCGCCACGCTGGTTATTCTGGACGATTACATTTTACATTTTGGAAAAGAGGTACGCCCGATTGTTATTTTGGGTCTGACCTATCTCCTGGCCTTCTTAATGGTCAGTACAGTTCCTTATCGTGGATTCAAAGACCTCCACTTACGACGTCAGAAGCCGTTTTCTGTTCTGGTGACCACGGTATTGACCCTGCTTCTTTTTGTGATCGCGCCGCAGGTCATGTTGTTTGGCCTGGCCTTGATTTATCTTCTCTCCGGAATTGTCGAAAAACCGCTGGTGGCCCTCTATTGTCACATTAAGCACGGAAGGGGAGGGCTTGTTTTGGAGTCCGAGAAAAAGGAATAGGCCTCCCCATGTCTCGAACGATTAAAATATTTGATACGACCCTTCGGGATGGAGAACAGTGTCCCGGTGCGTCGATGAACCGGTCGGAAAAACTGTTGGTTGCGAAGATGTTGGCCCGACTCAACGTCGATATTATTGAAGCGGGATTTCCGGTGGCCTCCGAAGACGATTTTGAGGGGGTCAAATTAATCGCGCAAGAGGTGAAGGGGCCGGTGATTGCCGGACTTGCGCGGGCCATTGAAAAAGATATTGACGCGGCTTGGGAAGCGGTTCGCTTTGCGGCATCGGATGGGGGAGGAGGGGCCCGTATTCACACCTTTCTGGCCACCTCCGAGATCCATATGCAGCGTAAATTGCGAATGACCCGGGAGCAGGTCTTGGCCGTGGCCGTTGCGGCCGTGCGATACGCAAGACGGTACACGGATGATGTCGAGTTTTCTCCTGAGGACGCAACGCGGAGCGATGATGATTTTCTTTGCCGTGTGATTGAAGCGGTGATTGATGCCGGCGCCACGACGGTGAATATCCCCGATACCGTCGGTTACGCGATTCCGACCGAGTTTGGCGAGCTGATTCGGACGATTCGCAATCGGGTTCCTAATATCGATCGGGCGGTGATTTCGGTTCATTGTCACAACGATCTGGGGTTGGCGACATCGAACTCGTTGGCTGCGGTTTATGAAGGGGCGGGACAGGTGGAATGCACGGTGAATGGCATTGGGGAACGTGCCGGAAACGCATCCATGGAAGAAATTGTAATGGCGCTCCGGGTCCGAAAGAATTTTTTTAATGCGGAAACCCGGGTTCGTCCGGAGGAGATTACAAAGGCCAGCCGAATGGTGAGCGGGATCACCGGTCTTGTGGTACAACCCAATAAGGCGATTGTCGGCCAAAATGCCTTTGCACACGAATCGGGGATTCATCAAGATGGACTGCTGAAAGATAAAAGGACATACGAAATCATGACGCCGGCATCGGTCGGTCTCACCGAACACAAAATGGTTTTAGGGAAACATTCGGGCCGGCACGCCTTTCGAACCAAGTTAGAAGAGATGGGACTGTCTCTGAAGGAAGAGGAAGTCGACTCGGCGTTTGAGCAGTTTAAGAAGGTGGCCGATCAAAAGAAAGAGATTTTTGAAGAAGATTTGGAGGCGATTGTTGCGGAAACGATCTATCGCATTCCGGAGGTCTATATCTTAAAATCGCTCTATGTCGAAAGCGGAACGGAAAAAGAGCCGACGGCAACGATTACATTAGAAATGGAAGGAAGCCCGCACAAGGCGAGCGGAGGCGGAGACGGTCCGGTGGATGCGGTCTATCGTACGTTAAAAACGATGACGAAGACGGAGGGCCGGCTTTTGAGTTATTCGGTGAAAGGGATTACCGGCGGCACCGACGCGTTAGGCGAGGTCACGGTTCGTCTGGAGGCGGGTGGAAAAACGTTCTTTGGAAACGGCGCCGATACCGATATCATCGTTGCCTCGGCAAAGGCGTATCTCAATGCCTTAAATAAAGTGGCCTACTCCAAAAAGGCAGGGGC